>JAJYTL010000028.1 GCA_021793055.1 Pseudomonadota bacterium | reverse complement strand
GGTCTTAGACAGCACCTCCTTCATCAGGGCGCCGGTTGCGCCCGCGACCGCGACCAGGGCCGTGCTCGCGCCGCCGAGTTCCTTGACGACGCGGGATATGTTGATACCGCCGCCCCCGGGATCGAGCCGGGGCGGCGCGCAGCGGAGCTTGATCTCCGGCGCCAGCGCCGGCACCGCCGTCGTCACGTCGATCGCGGGGTTGAGCGTGATCGTGAGAATGCGGTGCGCTGCGGCCATCGGGCTCAGTGGAGCAGGTGTTTGGGCGGCGTCTTGCGGTTGTTGGCGGGCTTGCCGGCGGGCCGGATGGCGCGGCGCGGTTTGGCGCGGCCCAAGGCGCCTTCCGCCTTGGCGACAACCTCCTTCACGGCGAGGAAGCTGTCCGGGCTGACCGAAATCGAATCGATGCCGCGCTCGACCAGGAAGCGGGCGAATTCCGGATGGTCGCTCGGCGCCTGCCCGCAAATGCCGGTATGGGCGCCGCTTTTCCGCGCTTTTGCGAGAAGCTCGGCAATCGCCGAGGTGACGGCCTCGTTGCGTTCGTCGAAAAGTCGGCTCAAGACATGGCTGTCGCGGTCGACCCCGAGGACCAATTGGGTCAGATCGTTCGAGCCGATGGAAAAGCCGTCGAAGCGCTCGGCGAAGCGTTCGGCGAGAATCACGTTCGAGGGGATTTCGGCCATGACGTAGACCTCGAGTCCTTTCTTGCCGCGGACGAGACCATTTTCGGCCATCACCTTGAGCACGCTGTCGGCCTCGGTCAAGGTGCGGCAGAAGGGGATCATCACCACGATGTTGGTCATGCCGATCTCCTCGCGCGCCTTGCGCACGGCGCGGCATTCGAGCGCGAAGCCCTCGCGATAGCCCTCGCTGTAATAGCGGCTCGCGCCGCGCCAGCCGAGCATGGGGTTTTCCTCCTTCGGCTCGAAAGAGGCGCCGCCGATGAGCTGGGCGTATTCGTTGGTCTTGAAGTCGCTCATGCGGACGATCGCCGGCTTTGGATAATGCGCCGCCGCGATCCGCGCCATGCCGCGGGCGAGGGTATCGACGAAGTACTGGCTCTTGTCGGCGTAGGCGATGGTCAATTCCGCGATGCGCCGCTTGGCGGCGGCGTCCTTCAGGGTCGCGTAATGGACCAACGCCATGGGATGGATGCGGATCAGATTGCCGATGATGAATTCCATGCGCGCGAGGCCGACGCCATCGGTTGGCAGGCGCCACCAACGGAAGGCGGCCGATGGATTGGCGAGATTGACCATGACGCGGGTCCGGGTTTTCGGGATTTCGCCGGTCTCAATCTCGCGCGTCTCGAAGTCGGCGGTTCCGGCATAGATATTTCCCTCGTCGCCTTCGGCGCAGGAGACCGTGACCGCATCATCGTCCTTCAGCATGCGGGTGGCGTTGCCGGTGCCGACGACGGCGGTCAGGCCAAGCTCGCGGCTCACGATCGCCGCGTGGCTGGTGCGGCCGCCGTGGTCGGTGACGATGGCGCTTGCCTTCTTCATGATCGGCACCCAATCCGGATCGGTGATGCGGGTCACCAGGACCGAGCCCGGCTTGAAGCGCGCGATCTCGCTGGCGCTGTTCAGCCGGCAGACCTTGCCGGCGGCAATGGATTCGCCGATGGCCAGGCCGGAGACGAGCTTGCGGCCCTTTTTCTTCAGGCGATAGGTCTTGAGCGTGCCGGCCTCGCGCCGGGCCTGAACCGTTTCCGGGCGCGCCTGGACGATGAATATCTTGCCGCTGGCGCCGTCCTTAGCCCATTCCATGTCCATGGGCTGGCCGTAATGGCGCTCGATCGTCGCCGCGGCGCGCGCGAGCTCCAAAACTTCCGGGTCCGAAAGCACGAAGGCGGCGCGCTCGGCCTTTGAGGCGGCGACCAGCTTCGACGAGCCGGCCTTCGCGTAGATCATCTTTTGCGCCTTGCCGCCGAGCGCCTTCTCGATGATCGGCGTCAAGCCGGGCGTCGCCAGGAATGGCTTGAAGACATGGTACTCGTCGGGCTCGACCATGCCCTGAACCACGGTCTCGCCGAGCCCGAAGGCGGCGGTGATGAGGATGCTTCGCGGGAAGCCGGTTTCGGTATCGAGCGAGAACATGACGCCGGACCCCGCCTTGTCGGAGCGCACCATCTCCTGGACGCCGATCGAGAGCGCGACCTTCATGTGATCGAAGCCATGGTTGACGCGATAGACGATGGCGCGATCCGTGAAGAGCGAGGCATAGCAGCGCTTGCAGGCGTCGAGCAGGGCGCGCTGCCCGCGCACGTTCAAGAACGTCTCCTGCTGGCCGGCGAAGCTCGCCTCCGGCAGGTCCTCGGCGGTGGCGCTGGAGCGCACCGCGACGCTGGCGACCGGATGGCCGGCGTGGCGCGGCAGATCGCCATAGGCTTTGGTGATCGCTTGCGCGAGGGGTCCCGGCAGCGGCGCGTCGACGATCGTCTTCCGCACCGCGCGGCCAACGGCGGCGAGATTGCTCTGGTCGGTCTTCAATTGGGAGAGCTTGGCGGCGACCCGCGCGCCAAGCCCCTCGGCCGCGAGGAAGCCGCGGTAGGCGGCTGCCGTGGTGGCGAATCCGAAGGGGACCTTGACCCCGGCGCCACGCAGATTTCCGATCATTTCGCCGAGGGAGGAATTCTTGCCGCCGACGATCGGCGTATCGGCGCGGCCGATTTCGGAAAACCAGAGCGTGAGCGCGGCATCGCGTTTCATTGCTAATCTCCTTTCCTCTCTTCATCCCCGGGAGCGGGGACGCCCGCATCCTAACCGGCGGTGCCGGTTTGGGCCTGCGGGCCGCCGCCGGACGCGAGTGCCGCGATGCCGGGCAGGGTCTTTCCTTGCAGCCATTCGAGAAAGGCGCCGCCGCCGAGTGAGACATAGCTGAAGGCGTCGGCGACCCCGGCGGCGACGAGAGCCGCCGCCGTCTCGCCGCCGCCGGCGACGCTGACCAACGCGCCTTCTCGCGTGCGTTTCGCGATAAAGGCGGCGACCGCGTGGGTCGCGCGCTCGAAACCAGGAAGCTCGGCGACGCCGAGCGGCCCGTTCCAGACAACGGTGCGAACCCGGCGCAGGCCGGCGCAGATGCGCGCGACGCTGTCCGGCCCGAGGTCGAGAATCATCCCATTCGCCGGGATGTCGGCGAGGGACGTCGTTTCCGCACGCGCATGCGCGGCACGGCTTTCGCTGACCACCACGTCGGTCGGCAGCAGGAGGGAGCACCCGGCCGCCGCCGCCGCGCGCTCGATGTCGGCGGCGAGCGGCGCAGCGTCCTTCTCGTGGAACGAGCGCCCGATGTCGATCCCGCGCGCGGCGAGGAAGGTGTTGGCCATGCCGCCGCCAAGGATGAGGCTGTCGACCCGATGCGCGAGCGCGCGCAGCACGCCGATCTTGGACGAGACCTTGGCGCCGCCCAGGATCGCCGCCATTGGACGTTTGGGATTTCCGAGATGTTCTTCGAGATGCGCCAATTCGCGCTGCATCAACAGTCCGGCTGCGGCCGGCAACAGGCGCGGCAGGCCGACGATCGAGGCATGCGCCCGGTGCGCCGTGGAAAAGGCATCGTCGACATAGCAGGCAGCAAGCGCGGCGAGCGCCGCCGCGAAGGCCGGGTCATTGGCTGCTTCTTCGGGATGAAAGCGCAGATTCTCCAACAGCGCGACCTCGCCCGGTTGCAGGCCCTCGACGACGGATCGGGCGGGCTCACCGATGCAATTCGCCGCGAAGCGCACCGGCGTGCCCTGAAGTGCCGCCGAGAGCGCCGGCGCGAAGGGCCGCAGCGAAAGCGCGGGATCGGGCTTTCCCTTCGGCCGGCCGAGATGGGAGATGATGACCGGCTTGCCGCCGCGGCGTAAAATTTCGCGAATTGTCGGCACCGCGGCCTTGAGCCGCGCCGGATCGCCGACCGCGCCGTCGATCAACGGCAGGTTCAGATCGGCGCGAACCAGCACCGGCTTTCCGGAAAAATCCAAGTCATCCAACGTTCTCGGGATCATCGCCCTCTTGCCTCGGCGACCGGCCGCGGCCGGCTCACGTTTCCGCGCCTCGCAGGCGCAATGCAGCACCGCACGTCATCTCCCGGCGGCGCGGCGGAAATCCGAAATATCCATCGGGCTTCCGAATTGGTGCATTTTTGACCATGATGGCGAGGCGGGGCATTGATCTGGCGCAAGCGCGGGGCGATCGTCGGCGGCGTCCGCCGGCGCAAGGAGGAGCCTTTTATGGGTCACCGACACGCCATGCGATTCGGGGCCGAGTTCGGGGCGTCTGGCGTTCGCTTCCGCCTTTGGGCGCCGGCGGCGCGTCGGGTCGAGCTTTATCTCGATAGCCGACCGCGGCGCGCGCTGCCCATGCGGGCGATGGGCGATGGCTGGTTCGAGGTGACGACCGGGGCGGCGCGGGCGGGATCGCGCTACCGCTTCAGCATTGACGGCCGCTCCGGGGTTCCCGATCCCGCCTCGCGCTGGCAGCCCGGCGACGTGCATGGGCCGAGCGCCGTCGTCGATCCGGAAAGCTACGCCTGGAACGACGACGGCTGGCGCGGTCGGCCCTGGCACGAGGCCGTTCTTTACGAGCTTCATGTCGGGACCTTCACGCCGGAGGGGACCTTCGCCGGCGTTGCCGCGCGGCTCGATCATCTCGTCGCGCTCGGCGTTACCGCGATCGAACTGATGCCGGTCGCCGATTTTCCGGGCACGCGGAACTGGGGCTATGACGGCGTGTTTCCCTTCGCGCCGGATTCGGCCTATGGCACGCCGGACGATCTGAAACGCCTGATCGACGCGGCGCATCAACGCGGATTGATGATGTTTCTCGACGTCGTCTACAATCATTTCGGGCCCGAGGGGAATTACCTGCATGGCTATGCGCCGCAATTCTTCACGACGCGCTTCGAGACGCCGTGGGGCGCCGCGATCGATTTCAGCCGTCCTGAGGTGCGCGCGTTCTTCGTCGAGAACGCGCTTTATTGGCTCGAGGAATATCGCTTCGACGGCCTTCGCTTCGACGCGGTCCACGCCATCCGCGACGACCGCTCGCCGGACATTCTGGAAGAAATCGCGGCGGGGGTGCGAGAGCGCTTCGACGATCGGCGGGAGATCCACCTTGTCCTCGAGACCGACCGCAACACGGCACGCTACCTGAAGCGCCTGGCCGACGGTCACCCGCGCCATTACACCGCCCAATGGAACGACGATATCCACCACGCCTGCCATGTCCTCGCGACTGGCGAGCGTGACGGCTATTACGAGGACTACGCCGATCGGCCGGTGGATCATCTGGCGCGCTGCCTTGCCGAAGGCTTCGCCTTCCAGGGCGAGCCCTTTCGTCATTGGCAAGGCCGCGCGCGCGGCGAGAAGAGCGCGGATCTGCCGCCCGCGGCCTTTGTTTCGTTTCTGCAGAATCACGACCAGATCGGCAATCGCGCCTTTGGCGAGCGGATCACCACCTTGGGCAAGAGCGAGACGGTGAGGGCCTTGGCGGCGATCCTGATTTTGGCGCCGAGCCCGCCGCTGCTGTTCATGGGCGAGGAATGGGGCGCGCCGGAGCCGTTTCTTTTTTTCTGCGATTTCCACGACGCCTTGGCGGACAGCGTGCGTGAGGGCCGTCGGCGGGAGTTTTCCCGTTTTCCCGCCTTCCGCGATGCGTCGGCGCGCGAGCGCATCCCGGATCCCAACTCGGCTGCGACCTTCATGCGCTCGAAGCTCGACTGGAGCCGGCTCGCGTCCGGGGCGCATGCGGATTGGCTTGCCTTTTATCGCGCCTTGATCGGATTGCGCCACTGGGAGATCACGCCACGGCTTGCCGGGCTGACGGCGAACACCGCGCGGGCAAGGCGCTTTGGCCCGGCCGGGCTTTCGGTCTCTTGGCGTCTCCGCGATGGCGCCGGGCTGTTCCTGCTCGCAAATCTGTCGGACGAGGCCGCGCCGTGCGAGGTGAGGCCGAACGGGCGCCTGCTTTACGCCAACACCGGCGACGACGCGGCGGCACGGCAGGGTGAAAATTTGCCGCCGTGGTTCGCGGCCTGGTTCCTAAGCCAAGAGCGCGCGGCGACGGGATGAACGACGCATCCACGGAAACGCGCGCCGCCGCGCCGCCACGGGCGACGTACCGGCTGCAGTTCAGCCGGCACTTCCGCCTCGCCGATGCATGCGCGATCGTGCCCTATCTGGCAGCGCTTGGCGTCAGCCATATCTATGCCTCACCACTTCTGATGGCGCGTCCTGGTTCGGCGCACGGCTACGACATCGTCGATCATAACCGCCTTAATCCCGAAATCGGCGACGATGCCGCCCTCGATGCCCTGGTGGCCGAGCTTAAAGGCCACGGCATGGGGTTGATCCTCGACTTCGTGCCGAACCATATGGGCGTCGGCCCCGATAATCCCTGGTGGGTGGATGTTCTTGAATGGGGCGTATTTTCGCCTTACGCGTCCTTCTTCGATATCGATTGGGAACCGCTTGAGCCGAGCAATGTCGGCAAGATCGTGCTGCCGGTGCTTGGCGATTATTACGGCCAAGTTCTGGAGCGAGGCGAATTGGCGCTCCGATTTGACCGGGAAGCGGGGAATTTCTCGGTCACCTATTTCGACAACGCCTTTCCCATCAGTCCGCGGGATTACCCCGAACTGCTGCAACGGGCGGCCGCGGACGCGCCCGAGGTACGATTGGGCCTCGATCCGTTGATTACCCGGTTTCGCGATGCTTTGGGCGGTCCCTCCGGCCGCAAGCAATGGGCGCTTCGGCGCGAGCGCGTGAATGGCCTAAAACGGGAGCTGGTCGGCCTGCTCGCCGCCGACGGCGGTCTGGCCGCGGCGATGTCGCGCCTCCTTGCCGTGCTGAACGGCCGTCCCGGCGAGCCGTTTTCCTTCGACGGGTTGCATCGGTTGTTGGAGCGGCAGGCCTATCGCCTCGCCTATTGGCGGGTCGCGGCGCACGAGATCAATTACCGGCGTTTTTTCGACATCAACGACCTCGCTGGACTCCGCATGGAACAGCCGCATCTTTTCGAAATCAGCCATCAACTGGTTCGCCAATGGATCCGCGAGGGTAAGATCGACGGGGTTCGGATCGACCATATCGACGGACTGCGCGACCCAAGGGGATATTTGGAACGTTTGCAGACGCTGGCGGATCCGGCATGGCAGCCCGCCAGACCGCGCCGCCGCCGCGCGGTCGTGACCGCGCGGCCGCTGTATGTCGTGGTCGAGAAGATATTGGCCGCGCACGAGCGGCTGCGCGAGGGGTGGCCGGTGGCCGGAACGACGGGCTATGATTTCCTGGCGACGGTGAACGGCGTCTTTGTCGATCCGCGCGGTCAGTCGGGATTGACCCGCGCCTACGAGCGGTTTATCGACCGGCCCATCGAGCCGGAGGAGATCGGGCCGGAGGCGAAGCGCCTGATCATGCGCGAGACCTTGGCGAGCGATCTCAATGTTCTTGCCAACGCGTTCAATCGGCTGGCGAAGCAAAGCCGGCGCACGCGGGACTATACGATCACGGGGTTTCGCGAGGCGCTGGAAGACGTGGTGGCGCAGTTTCCGGTGTATCGCACTTATGGCGGCGCGAACGGCGTGAGCGCCGAAGACCGGCGCGACATCGATTGGGCTATCGGCAAGGCGCGCAAAATGGCGCGCTCGCCCGACACCTCGATCTACGACTTCATCCGCGAGGTCTTGACGCTTGATCTTCTCCGCAGCAGCCGGCGCTCCTATAGGCGCCGGGCGATTATCGACATCGCGCTGCGATTTCAGCAATACACGGCGCCGGTGATGGCGAAGGCGATGGAGGATACCGCCTTCTACCGTTACCTTCGGTTGATTTCCTTGAACGACGTTGGCCATGAGCTGGGTCGCTTCGCGGTTGCGCCGCAAGCCTTTCATGAAGCGAACCGACAGCGGCAGAAGGATTGGCCGCTGTCGATGCTGGCGACGGCGACGCACGATCACAAGAGAGGCGAGGACGTGCGCGCACGTCTGAACGTCCTGAGCGAAATCCCGGCGGAATGGTCGCGCCGGGTGCGGCGCTGGGCGAAACTCAATGCGCGCAAGAAGCGCGAGGTGGACGGGCGCGGCGCGCCCCGGCGGAACGACGAATATCTTTTCTACCAGACGGTTTTCGGCGCTTGGCCCTATGGCGTCCGGGGGCCGCGGTTCGAGGGCCTCGCGCCGTTCCGCGAGCGCATCGGCGCCTATATGCTGAAGGCCGTTCGCGAGGCGAAGGTGAACACGAGCTGGGCCGCGCCGGATGCGGAATACGAAGGCGCAGTGCTGAACTTCGTCGAGCGCGCGCTCGATCCAAGCCTGAGCCGCCCTTTTCTTGATGACGTTTGCGAATTCACCGGCCGGATGGCGCCGGTGGGCGCCGTCAACGGGCTGGCGCAAGTCGTGCTCAAGCTCACCTCTCCCGGCGTTCCGGACCTCTATCAGGGGACGGAGTGGTGGGACTTGAGCCTCGTCGATCCGGATAATCGGCGGCCGGTCGATTACGCGGCGCGTGGGGCGGCGATGCCGTCTGGCGAGGCGGAGACGCCGCTCGGCGAGCTCTTGGTGTCCTGGCGCGACGGCTGTATCAAGCAGGCAGTCATCCGACGAATTCTCGATCTTCGTCGGCGCCATCCGGAGCTTTTCGCAGCCGGTGAATATCGGGCTCTCGAAGCCGCCGGTTCACGGGCCGGCAACGTGGTCGCCTTCGCGCGCATTCGCGACGGGGAGATCGCGATAGTGGCGGTGGCCCGGTTGGTCGCGGGGATGATTCCAGCGGACGGGGATCCATTGCCAGGCAACTGGGATGATACCCGGGTGATCCTGGACGACAACCTTGCCGTGGGCGCGCCGTTTCGCGATCTCTTGAGCGGCGGGGAATCGGCGCCCGGGGTCGGCAACGGCTTGCCTGCCGCGGCGCTTTTCCGTGCCCTGCCGGTGGCGATTCTATTCCGGCGCTGAGCCACGCGAGCGAAAGAGCGGGCATCGATTGATCGGGATCAACCCGTCGCCGCTCCGGGCGGCGTAGCCTGCAGTTATGCCGTGGCGGTCCGCCCTGAGCGGTCGGGGTCGGATGTTTTTTGGCATCGGAGAACGCGACGTGGACGGAATTCAGCCGCTGAAAACCATAGACGCCTTCACGCAGCGGATTCACATCGCCTATTTCTCGATGGAGATCGCGCTCAGGCCGGAGATGCATACCTATAGCGGCGGCCTCGGCGTGCTGGCCGGCGATACGGCGCGCTCTTGCGCCGATCTGGAGATTCCGGTCGTTTTCGTGACCCTGGTGAGCCGCTCCGGTTATCTCAAGCAGGAGATCGACGCCAACGGACGTCAGGTGGATCACCCGGACCCGTGGGATCCCGGCGCCTGGACCGAGCCGCTCGGGGCCATGATCACGGTGCCGATCGAGGGCCGGGAGGTCTGGGTCCGTCCGTGGGTAATGCCGCTCACCTGCCCGCTCGGCCATTGCATTCCAATCCTTCTTCTCGATACCGATTTGGAACAGAACAGTCCCGAGGACCGCAAGATCACCGATGCGCTTTATGGCGGCGGCGCGGAATATCGGCTGAAGCAGGAGATCGTTCTCGGTATCGGCGGCGTCCGGATTCTACAGGCGCTGGGCTTTTCGATTCATACCTATCACATGAACGAGGGGCACGCGGCGCTTCTCGGCCTGCAGCTTCTGCGCCAAAGACGCCATCATCCGGAGGATGTCCGTCCCGGCGAATCCGTCTTCGACCCGGCGCAAGTGCGCGAAATGTGCGTCTTCACCACGCATACGCCGGTGTCGGCCGCCTCCGATCGCTTTGCCTATGACATGGTCGAAAAGGTGCTTGGCGACTTCATCGACATCGGCGAGCTCAAGACGATCGGCGGGACGGAGGCGCTGAACATGACGCGGCTCGCGCTCAACCTCAGCGGCTACGTCAACGGTGTGGCCGAGCGCCACGCCGAGACGGCGCACCGGATGTATCCGGGCTATCAGGTTCGGGCCATTACCAACGGCGTGCACGTGCAGACCTGGACCCATCGCGCCTTCGCGCGGCTTTATCAATCGGCGTTTCCCCATTGGGCGCATGAGCCCGAAGTGTTGTCACTCGGCGACCAATTGAAGGACGAGGCGGTGTGGTCGGCGCATCAAGAGGCGAAACGCGATCTTCTCGACCTCGTCAAGAAGGCTTCCGGGGTGGAGATGAGCGCCGATATGCCGTTGTTCGGTTTTGCCCGCCGCATGACCGGCTATAAGCGGCCCGATCTTTTGTTCACGGACATGGAGCGCCTTGTCGGCATCGCGCGCAAGCAGCCGTTTCAGCTCGTTTTCGCCGGCAAGGCGCATCCCCGCGACGAGCAGGGCAAGGCCCTGATCGCAGAACTCAACGGTTATGTCCGGCAGCTCGCGAACAGCATCCCAATGGTCTTTCTGCCGAACTACGATATCCGAATGGCGGCGGTTTTGGTCGCCGGCGCGGATGTTTGGCTCAACACGCCGCTCCCGCCCATGGAGGCCTCGGGCACCAGCGGCATGAAGGCGGCTTTCAACGGCGTGCTCAACTTGAGCATTCTCGACGGCTGGTGGGTTGAGGCGTGCGTCGAAGGCGTGACCGGCTGGGCCATTGGCGACGACGATGCTTTCGGGGCCGGCGCCGGGCATGCGGATTTGCTCTACGAGAAGCTCGACCAACTGGTCCTGCCGCTCTACTACAAGGATCGGGCGCGCTGGATATGGATGATGAAAGAGGGCATCAGCAAGATCGGCGCCTATTTCAACAGCCAACGTATGATGCGCCGCTACGCGACCGAGGCCTATCTGCGATAATCGGTTGCCGCCGCGAAGCTCGGCGCGGTTTCTTGATCATGCCTGCCCGCCTCCTTAAACTTGGTCGCGCATGGGCCCTAACCGGGATATCCTTGACCGTCTTGCCGCGCTAGCCGGCATCGAGCCCGCTTATCACGACATTTGGGGCGAGGGACGGGCGCTGTCGGGGCCGTCCAAAAGCGCTCTTTTGGCCGCCATGGGTCTCGCCGCCGCAACCGTCGCGGAGGCGGAGAAAAGCCTAGCCGGGCTCGAGCGGGCCGCTTGGCAGCGACTGCTGGATTCCGTGGTCGTCCGGGTCGCGCGGGGGGACGCGTCGCTTGCGGCCCCGATCCATCATCCCGCATCGGCAGTGGCCGGTTATCTGGCCTGGACCCTGACGGAAGAGGACGGCGCACGGCACCGAGGTCGGGTGCGTGTCGCCGATTTGCCGCTGATGGCGCGCCATGCAATTGGGACCGAGACTTTCGAGCGCCGCGCGCTGGCGCTGCCCGCGAACCTGCCGCTCGGCTACCACCGGCTCGAAGCGGTTCTCGAAGGATGCGGCGATCCGATAGCCGATGCGACCACGCTTATCGTCGCGCCGTCGCAATGCTATCTGCCGGATACGCTGACGAAGGCGCCTGGCCTCTGGGGCTTCGCCCTTCAAATCTATGGTCTCGCCGGGCCGCGAAGCTGGGGTATGGGCGATTTCGGCGAGCTCGGCCGCTTCGCCGAGCGGGCGCGGGAACTTGGCGCCAACGTTATCGGCTTGAATCCGACCAACGCACTTTTCATCGGCAATCCGGCTCATGCCAGTCCTTACGCGCCGTCGCATCGCGGATTTCTCAATCCGCTCTATATCGAGATCGAGGCGGTGCCGGAGTTCGCGGCTTGCGAGCCGGCGCGTATTGATGTCGCGGCGCCGGCGTTTCAGGCGCGGCTTGCGGCGGCGCGGGCCAGCCGCGATGTCGACTATGTCGCGGTCGCGGCCCTGAAGCTGCCGATTCTGGAGCGGCTCTACGCCACGTTTCGGGCGACGGCGAGCGAAGCGCGCGCCGCCGATTTCGCGCGCTTTCGCACGGCGGGCGGCGCGGCGCTCGCGGATTTCGCGATCTTCGAGGCGCTTTCCGAACACTTCCGCGACGGTAAGATCGGTCACTTCCCCTGGCGCGACTGGCCGGCGGCCTATCGCGATCCGGCCTCGCCCGAGGTCGCCGCCTTCGCTGTGGCGCATGACGAGCGACTCGGCTTCCACCAATACCTGCAGTGGGAGGCAGAGCGGCAATTGGCCGCGGCGGCGGCGCGGGCGCAGGGCATGGCGCTCGGTCTTTACCGCGATCTCGCGCTCGGCGCCGATCCGCATGGCGCCGAGGGCTGGATCCAGCAACGGAGCCTCGCTTTCGGGGCTGCGCTTGGCGCGCCGCCCGATCCGTTCAACCCCCAGGGCCAGAACTGGGGGTTGCCGCCGTTCAACCCGATCGCCTTGCGCGAGCGCGCGTATGGCCCCTTCATCGATCTTCTGCGCGCCAATATGCGGCATGCGGGGGCGCTGCGGATCGACCACGTTCTCGGCTTCAACCGCCTGTTCTGGATCCCGGCGGGCGAGGCTGCGGCGTCGGGCGGCTATGTCCGCGCGCCGCTCGACGATCTCGTCGCGATCACGGCGCTGGAGAGCCAGCGCGCACGCTGCGTCGTCGTCGGCGAGGATCTTGGCACGGTGCCGGATGGCCTGCGCGAGCGGTTGGCGGCCGCGGCGATTCTGTCCTGCCGCTTGCTCTATTTCGAGCGCGATCCGGACGGCGCCTTCCATCGGCCGGAGGCTTATCCCGCCTTGGCGCATCTCGCGGTCGGGACCCACGACCTGCCGACTCTTCCGGGATATTGGCGGGACCGGGATATCGAGGTTTTTGCGGCGCTTGGCCTTTTTCCGTCCGCGGCGGCGGAGCAAAACGCCCGGGTGGACCGGGCGGCGGCGCGGCAAGCCTTGATCGTGGCGCTGATCGACGAGGGGCTTTGGCCGGAAGGCAGAGCCGTCCCCGCGAGCGCCTCGGACGACTTGGTCGCCGCCGCCTATGCCTTTCTCGCCCGGGCGCCCGGCCGGCTGCTCATGGTGCAGCTCGAGGACGTGCTGGGACAGCTCGAGCAGACCAATCTTCCCGGCACGACCAGCGGGCACGACAATTGGTGCCGTAAGCTCCCCGTTTCCGGCGAGGCCTTGGCCAACGACCCGAGGCTGACCTCGCTGGCGCGGCTTTTGCGCGCCATCCGGCCCGCCGGCGCCGCCGGTCCAGCTTAAAATTGCGGCGGCTGGTCCGTCTCGTTCCGCCTGACGAAAACCTGCAGGCTGTGAGGCGCGACAGGGGTGGCCTCGCCCGGGGCGATGTCCTTTGCCTCGGCCGCGCCGCCCGGGTGGAAGGTATCGACGATCGGATGCCAGGCATGCGTGGAATCGAACTCGGGCAGGGTATAGTCGATCGTTTCCTCGGTCGCGTTCATGATCACGAGGAAGGTGTCGTCGGGCTCCGCGATACCGGTCGCGGTCAGGTGATAGCGTCCGGGTTCGCCGCTGATCACGAAGCTGAGGCAGCGGGAATAGCTGACTTCCCAATCTTCCTGCGTCTTTTCCTCGCGGTCCGGCCGGAGCCATGTGATGTCCTTGACCTTGGTTCCGGGCGTTGGCTTGCCGAGAAAGAAGCGTCCGCGGCGGAACACCACATGTTCGCTTCGCAGGCGAAGCAGGCGGCGGACGAAGGCGTGGAGCGCCTCGCCTTCCGCGCCGATCTCGGACCAATCGAGCCAGCTCAGCTCGTTGTCCTGGCAATAGGCGTTGTTGTTGCCGGCCGCGCTACGGCCGAATTCGTCGCCCGCGAGGAGCATGGGCGTCCCTTGCGACAGCAGCAAGGTCGCCAGGATATTGCGTTGCTGGCGGGCGCGCAGCGCGAGGATATTCTGGTCCTCGGTCTCGCCCTCGGTGCCGCAATTCCAGCTGTGATTCTGGTCTGTGCCGTCGCGGTTATCCTCGCCGTTCGCCAGATTGTGTTTGTGGTCGAAGCTGACGAGATCGGCGAGCGTGAAGCCGTCATGCGCAGTGACGAAGTTGATGCTGGCCCAGGGCCGGCGGCCCCGGAGGTCGAAAATGTCGCTCGACCCGGTGAGGCGCGAAGCAAGCTCCGCGACCGTCCCGGGCTCGCCCTTCCAGAAGCGGCGCACGGTATCGCGGTAGCGGTCGTTCCATTCGGCCCATCCGGGCGGAAAGGAGCCGAGTTGATAGCCGTTCGGCCCGATATCCCAAGGCTCGGCGATCAGCTTGACGCGGGACAGCACCGGGTCCTGGCGGACCACGTCGAGGAAGCTCGAGTAGCGGTTGAAGCTGCCGTCCATCTCGCGGGCGAGGGTGGTGGCGAGATCGAAGCGGAAGCCGTCGACGTGCATCTTCTCGACCCAGTAGCGGAGCGAATCCATGACCAATTGCAGAACGCGCGGCTGATGCAGGTTGAAGGTATTGCCGCAGCCTGTGAAGTCGACGTAACGGCTCTGGTCGTTGGGATCGAGGCGGTAATAGGAGGCATTGTCGATGCCGCGGAACGAGAGCGTCGGGCCGAGCCGGTTGCCTTCTGCCGTGTGATTGTAGACGACGTCGAGAATGACCTCGATGCCGGCGTCGTGCAGCACCTTCACCATGGTCTTGAATTCGGCGATGCCGCCGTCGCTCAAATAGCGCGGCTCCGGCGCGAAAAAGCCGAGGGTGTTATAGCCCCAGTAGTTGACCAGGCTGCGGTGGACGAGCGGCGCCTCGTCGACGAAGGTGTGGACCGGCAACAGTTCCACTGCGGTGACGCCGAGGTTGCGCAAATGCTGCACCATGTCCGGCGTCGCGAGGCCGGCGAAGGTGCCGCGTAGCGTCTCCGGCACGTTCGGGTGCAATTTCGTGAAGCCCCGGACATGAGTTTCGTAGATCACGGTTTCGGGCCAGGGGCGCCGCAACGGGCTGTCGTCGGACCAGGTAAAGGCCGTATCGGTGACCACGCATTTCGGCATGAAGGGCGCGCTGTCGCGCATGTCGAACGAAAGATCGCCGAGGCGATGGCCGATGGTGTAGCCATAGACGGCATCATTCCACTCGAGCCGGCCGACGAGATGCAGGGCATAGGGATCGAGGAGGAGCTTGTGCGGATTGAAGCGGTGACCTTGGCGCGGCGCGTAGGGGCCGGAAACGCGGAGGCCGTAACGTTGTCCGGGCCTGAGGTCGGGGAAATAGCCGTGCCAGACCTCGTTGGTGTACTCGGGCAAGACCAGCCGATCGGTCTCGTGCCGACCGCTCGAATCGAACAGGCATAGCTCGATCTTCTCGGCGTGTAGGGAGAACACCGCGACATTGACGCCGGTGCCGTCCCAGGTGGCGCCGAGCGGATAGGGCAGGCCGGGCCAGATGCGCTGGCGGGCGGGAGCGATGGCCGGCCTCTCGGTGGCGGGAGCCATGGCCTCGGTCGCGGCAGGCGATGTCGTTCGCTGGTCGGTCACGACGTACCCTCGGGAATCAGGACGAGTGTCGCAAGCGGCGGCAAGGTGACCGACAGCGAGTGAGCATGGCCGTGCCAGGGGATAGGCTCCGCCGCTACGCCGCCGAGATTGCCGATATTGCCGCCGCCGTAGTCGGCGGCATCGGTATTCAGCCGCTCGCGATAGAAACCGGGGCGCGGCACGCCGATGCGGTAGCGCTCGCGCACCACCGGGGTGAAGTTGCAGACGATCACGGCGCAGTCGTCCGGGGTCGCGCCCTTGCGCAGATACGACAACACACTTTGATCCATGTCGTTGCAATCGATCCAGTCGAAGCCCTCCGGCTCGCAGTCGCGCCGATGGAGCGCTGGCGTGCCGCGATAGAGCCGGTTCAGGTCGCGCACCAGGCGTTGCACTCCGGCATGGAGGGCATCGGCGAGAAGATGCCAATCCAGGCCCTGGTCGTGATTCCATTCCGCCGTCTGCGCGAATTCGCCACCCATGAACAGCAGCTTCTTTCCCGGCATCGTGTACATGAAGCCATAATAAGCGCGAAGGTTGGCGAATTTCTGCCAGTGGTCGCCCGGCATCTTGCCGATCAGGGAGCCCTTGCCGTGCACCACTTCGTCGTGCGAGAGCGGCAGGATGAAATTCTCCGAGAACGCGTAGAGCAGGCCGAAGGTCAGGAGATCGTGGTGGTAGCGGCGGTGCACTGGCTCCTTGCTCATATAGAGCAGGGTATCGTGCATCCAGCCCATGTTCCATTTGTAGCCGAAGCCGAGCCCGCCGACGTCGGTCGGGCGCGTCACCATGGGCCAGGCGGTGGATTCCTCCGCGACCGTGAAAGCGCCGCCGCCCTCGGCGTAGATCGTCTCGTTGAGGTGCTTGAGGAAGGCGATGGCCTCGAGATTCTCCCGTCCGCCGTGGCGGTTAGGGCTCCATTCGCCGGCCGGCCGACTGTAGTCGAGATAGAGCATTGAGGCGACCGCATCGGCCCTCAACCCGTCGATGTGATAGCGATCCGCCCAGAACAGCGCGTTGGCGAACAGATAGTTGGCGACCTCGTTGCGGCCGTAGTTGAAGATCAGCGTGCCCCAATCGGGATGGCGGCCCCGACGCGGGTCCGCGTGCTCATAGAGATGCGTGCCGTCGAAGAGGCCGAGACCGTGGGCGTCCTCGGGGAAATGCCCGGCCACCCAATCGACGATGACGCCGAGGCCATCCCGATGGCAGCGGTCGATAAAGGCGCGAAATTCGTCCGGCGTGCCATGCCGGCTGGTCGGCGCGAAGAGGCCGATCGGCTGGTAGCCCCAAGAGCCGTCAAAGGGATATTCGCTGATCGGCAGAAGCTCGATATGGGTGAAGCCCATATCGCGCACGTAGGGCACGAGGGCGTCTGCGAGCTCGCGGTAGCTGAGATAGCCTTGGCCCGCGTCGCTTCTGCGCCGCCACGAGCCGAGATGAACCTCATAGATCGCGATCGGCGCGTCGCGGGCCGCAGCCGCGGCCTGACGGCCGCGCCACTCGGCGTCCCGCCACCGGAAATCATCCAGGTTCCATACCACCGAGGCGGTCGCGGGTGGCCGCTCGGCGAAAAACCCGAAGGGATCGGCCTTGAGCGGCAGAAGGTCGCCGGAGCGCGCCTTGATCTCGAACTTGTAGAGCGTCTCCGGGCCGAGACCGGGGACGAACAGCTCCCAAACGCCGCAATCGTGACGGAGCCGCATCGGGTGACGGCGACCGTCCCAGTCGTTGAACGGGCCGACCAGGCTGACGCGCCGCGCGTTCGGCGCCCACACCGCGAAGGCGACGCCGGCGACGCCCGCGATCTCGGTGACATGGGCGCCAAGCTTCTCGTAGGCGCGGTGATGGCGGCCCTCGGCCAAGAGATACGCGTCGAGTTCACCGAGCAGCGGCGGAAAGCGATAGGGGTCCTCGATCTCGCTTTGCCCGGCCGCCGTTTCGACGCGAAGGCGATAGGCGAAACAGCTGGTTCGGCCGACGATGCCTTGGAACGCGCCGTCTGGGTGCACGCGCGCGAGATCGGCGACAACGGCGCCGCTCGCCCCGTCGATGACCGAAACCGCGCTTGCCTGCGGCAGGAACGCGCGGACGACGATCGCGCCGTCCGCGCCCGGTCCGTGCATGCCGAGAACCGCGAAGGGGTCGCTCTCGTCGCCGCGAAGGAGGGCCGCGAAAGGTGGCGCGCCGGCGGGGCTCTTCGGGCGGCGGCTCATGGTTTCGTCTCCAGAAGGTCGAGATCGGAA
>JAJYTL010000408.1 GCA_021793055.1 Pseudomonadota bacterium | reverse complement strand
GGGCGCGCCGTCTGGCTGCCTTTCCGACGCCGCCCGGGCTGTTGTCGCAATGGCGGCTCGCGCTGGTGCGCAAGCTCGGGCCGCGGGCGGCCGAGATCGGTTTCGCGGACGGCAGCGCGGGTCGCATTCCCATGGTCGAGATGCGGTGGGCGCGGGCGTGTGAGCGGAACCAGACCCTCGGGCCGCCAGTCTCGCGGCCGGATCAGGTATTGAAAGTCGGTGATGTCATCGCGGTGACGCCCGTCGCGGACGCCAAGGCCGGCACCTACGCGCTCGAGCAAATCCCGAATGTCGATGGCGGCATGGTGGTGATGAATCCTCATACCGGACAAGTCCTGGCGCTGGTCGGCGGCTGGGATTTCGCCGCGAGCCAGTTCGACCGGGCGACGCAGGCGATGCGCCAGACCGGCTCGGCCATCAAGCCCTTCGTCTACGCGGCGGCGTTGAACCACGGTTTCACACCGTCGACCACGGTGATGGACGCGCCGATCGCGATCTCCCAGGGTCCGGGACTGCAGCCCTGGCGGCCGACCAATTACGAGCGCGAGTTTTCCGGCCCGACCACCGTTCGCGTCGCGCTCGAACATTCGATCAATGTGGTTACGGTGCGCATCGCGCAGGCGATCGGCATGCCGGTGGTGGCGCGGTACCTCAAGCGTTTCGGCATTCTCAACAATGTGCCCGACGATCTTTCCTATGCCTTGGGGGCCGGCGACACCTCGCTGTTGCGGCTGACCAACGCCTATGCGGAACTCGCCAACGGCGGCAAGAAGCTGGAGCCCTCGCTGATCGACCGCATTCAGGATCGCAACGGCCGCACGATCTACCGCCATGACACGCGGCCCTGCCCGGAATGCCAGGTGGCGTCATGGCAGGACCAGCCAGTGCCGGTGATTCCCGACAATCGCGCGCGGGTTCTCGGTCCCCGTGCCGATTACCAGGTCATTTCGATGCTGGAAGGGGTGATTCAGCGCGGCACCGGCATCGCCGCCCGCGTGCTGAAGCGGCCCGTCGCCGGCAAGACCGGGACCACCAACGATTTCTTCGATGCCTGGTTCGTCGGTTTCACGCCGAACCTGGTGGACGGCACCTATGTCGGCTTCGACCATCCGCGTACCCTCGGTCGCGGCGAGCAGGCGGCGCGCGTTACGGTGCCGATCTTCCGCGATTTCATGGCCCGGGCGCTGGCCGGAAAACCCGCGGTGCCGTTCCGCGTTCCATCCGGTCTCCTGCTGGTGCGGGTCGATGCCACCACCGGCCAGCCCGCGCCGCCGAGCGATCGCAACGCCATTCTCGAAGCATTCCGGCCCGGCACCCAGCCGACCGCCGCGCCGACGGCGTTCCGGGCGGCGGGGCGGCGGCAAGCGCTGCCTTCCGGCACGCTCGGGGCCGGCGCGCCCGCCCAGAACATGACCCCGAACGTCGGCACGGGCGGCCTTTACTGAGGACGTGCGGTAAATGGCAGACCATGGGGCTTTACGGCGGCGTCCTCGCCCGATAACGTGCCGGCGGCCGATCGATGGAGGACCAGCCTATGCGTGCGGAAATCGAAACCTTGGCGGATGGCGTGCAACAGTCCCTGGCGCTTCTGCGGAGGCATCTTTGACTGGGATCGCTCGCTTGCCCGGTTGGAGGAACTGAATCAAAGCACCAATGCCGCCGATCTGTGGAACGATCCCATCGCGGCGCAGAACCTGATGCGCGAGCGCACGCGCCTCGAAGAGGTCATCTCGGGGCAGCAGGCGATTGAGCGTGAGTTCCAGGAAACGCTGGATATCATCGAGCTCGCCGAGGCCGAGGGCGAGGACGCCCTGGTCGACGAGGCGATGGCGACGCTGCAGCGCATCCGCGATCAGCTCGCCAAGCGTGAGATCGAGAGCCTGCTTTCCGGCGAGGCCGACGGCAACGACGCCTTCCTCGAGGTTCACGCCGGCGCTGGCGGCACCGAGAGCCAGGATTGGGCCTCGATGCTGCTGCGCATGTATGTGCGCTGGGCCGAGAGCCGCCGCTTCAAGGTCGAGTGGATCGAGGAAAGCCTGGGCGAGGAGGCTGGCATCAAGTCGGCGACCGTTAAGATCATCGGCCGCAACGCCTATGGCTGGCTGAAGACCGAAAGCGGCGTGCATCGTCTCGTGCGTATCTCGCCCTTCGATGCGGCGGCGCGCCGGCACACGTCCTTCGCCTCGGTCACCGCCTATCCGGTGGTGGATGAGGACATCGCGATCGAGATTCAGGAGAAGGATCTCCGCATCGACACCTACCGCGCCTCCGGCGCCGGCGGTCAGCATGTCAACCGCACCGACAGCGCGGTCCGCATCACCCATTTACCGACCGGTATCGTGGTGCAGTGTCAGAACGACCGCTCGCAACACAAGAACCGCTCGGCGGCGATGGCAATGCTGAAGGCGCGCCTCTACCAGGAAGAGCTGCGCAAGCGCGAGGCCGCGAAGCAGGCCCTGCACGACGCCAAGGGCGACATCGCCTGGGGCCATCAGATTCGCTCCTACGTGCTGCACCCCTATCGCATGGTCAAGGATCTGCGCACCGGAATCGAGAGCCCCGACCCGCAGGCGGTGCTCGACGGCGATCTCGATCACTTCATGGAATCGGCGCTCGCGGCTCGCCTTGGCGCCGCGGTGACGGCAGCGACGGAATAACCGCGGCGGCCGGCAGCGACGGGTCTTTGCGCTTGGGCGCCGGGTCAACCCGCGGCGGCCAGCGCCTTGACCTCGGCCAGGACGGCTTCGACGTGGCCCGGCACCTTCACCTTGCGCCAGATCTGACGAAGCATGCCTTTGCCGTCAATCAGGAAGGTTGCCCGGTCGATGCCCATG
>JAJYTL010000407.1 GCA_021793055.1 Pseudomonadota bacterium | reverse complement strand
CTTGGCCGGCAAACAATGGCCAGCGCAGGCGCCGGGTGCCAGGCGCCCGCCACCCGGCCAATGCCCCGCTTGCGTTCGAATCGTTTCCCGCTAGGCTCAAGACCAACAAGCGGAATTCCAGGAAGGGATCGACGATGGCGCTCACCAATACGCAAGTACTCTTGAAAAGCCGGCCCAAGGGCTGGGTCACCGAGGCCAATTTCGACATCGTCCAGACGCCGGTGAAAAGCCCGGCGGCGGGCCAGGTCCTGATCAAGAACCTCTATCTCTCGCTCGATCCCTATATGCGCGGGCGCATGAACGACGCCAAATCCTATGCCGCCAAGGTCGAGCTCGGCGAGGTGATGACCGGAGCGACCGTGGGCGAGGTGATCGAATAGCAAAACCAGCGCTTCACCGTCGGCGCGCATGTCGCGGGCCGCGTCGGCTGGCAGCTCTATGCCTTGAGCGATGGTTCGGATCTGCGCAAGATCGACGCCAAGGCGGCGCCCTTGAGCGCCCATCTCGGCGCCGTCGGCATGCCGGGCGTCACCGCCTGGATCGGCCTGCTCGATATCGGCCAGCCCAAGCCGGGCGAGACCGTGGTGGTGGCCGCGGCCTCGGGCGCGGTCGGCAGCGTCGTCGGCCAGCTCGCGAAAGCCAAGGGTTGCCGCGCGGTCGGCATCGCCGGCGGCAAGGCGAAATGCGACTACGTGATGAACGAGCTCGGCTTCGACGCCTGCGTCGATCACAAGGCGCCGAACCTGTTCGAACGCCTGAGCGCCGCGGTGCCGCAGGGCATCGACGTCTATTTCGAGAACGTCGGCGGCGAAATTCTCGACATGGTGCTGCGCCTGTTAAACCCCTTCGCGCGGATTCCGCTGTGCGGCCTGATCTCGGGCTACAATGCGACCGAGCCCTATGGCGTCAAGTTCATCCACTCGCTGCTGGTCAACCGCGCCAAGCTGCAGGGCTTCATCGTCTCCGATCACCTGGAGCGCTGGCCGACCGCGCTCGGCGAGCTCGCCGCCATGGTGCGCGAGGGCAAGCTCAAGTACCGCGAGACCATCGCCGAGGGCATCGAGAACGCACCGAAGGCCTTCATCGGCCTATTGAAGGGCGAGAACTTCGGCAAGCAGCTGGTGAAGCTGGCCTGAGGGCAGCGGCGCCAGCGCACGATGATTCGGGGCATGATCCAGCGCGAAAAGCGCCGCCACTTTTCGGGATCATGCTCTGGCGCACGGGTATGATGCCGGATCGCCTCGACCCGACATCATCGTCCGCGGCTTTAGCGTTTCAGCAGGAACTCGCGCCCGACCTTGACCCGGCTCTCGCCGTCATAGGCAACGATGTCGGCGGTGGCGTAGGTCTCGGACCAGCGCTCCGGCAGATAGGAGCCGGTGCCGATGACGTCGACCGGCGCCGCCACGCTCGCCATCACCTTGCACTTCGTCGGGCTGAAGCCCGAGGAGGCGACGATCTTCACCTTGTCGAAGCCGGCCGCGTCGAGCGCGTCGCGTATCTGATAGAGCGCCGCGGCCGAAACCCCGGTGCCGACCAGATAGCGCAGCTCGACATCGCTGCGGTACTGGCGGATCGCATTCGGCACGTGGCGTTCCAGGACGGCGTACGATTGCGCCGGATCCAGGGTTTCGATGAAACGCCCGCCGTGGGTGTCGAGGCGGACCGCGAGCTTGCCCTCGGCCGCAAGATCGGGAAAGCGCCGGCAGACCTCGAGCGCGTCCGAGACCTCGCGGCCGAAATAATCGACCAGCGCCGTGACCGGCTCGCCGGGAAAGGTCTCGACGAACATCTCGGCGGCGCGGACCGTCGAGCCGGCATAGCCGATCAACGCATGCGGCATGGTGCCCATGCCGCCGACGTTGCCGAAGAAATGCGCCTGCGCGTCGGTGGCGTTGCCGATGAAGCCCATGGCGCCGACGTCGCGCTTCGCCGCCTCGCTGCCGACCGCGGCGGCATAGGCCATGAGATCGGCCATCTCGTTGCCGGCGCAATGGCGCGCGTCCATGGCGAGGAAGCGCGCCTTCGGCAGATCGCAGCACATGGAATAGGCATTGTAGGCGGCGACGCAGGCGGCGCCGAGCTTCTGTAGATACAGTGTTTCGAGATCGACGAGATGGATGAAGGAGCCGGTGAGATAGACCAAGGGCTCGCCGGCGCCGACCCAGGCGCCTTCCGGAAAGCTGGGCTCGATCTTGAAGCTGACGCCGCGCGCCGCCGCCACCTTCTCCAGCCACTCCACCATCAGCCGCGGGCAAAAGATCACCGGCCGGCGCATGAACACCGCGTAGGTGACGGTACGGTCGCCGAAGCGCCGCGCCACCGCCTTGGTGCGGCGGAAATAGCTGTCGGTGTTGCGCGCGATTTCGGTTTCGAGCGCGGTGACTTCGGGCGCCGGGTCGGCGGTTTCCGGCTTCGCGTCAGGATGCCTGGACGGCGCGGTCGCGGACAAGGTTGCGTTCCTTTTTCAGCATCTCGGCGGTGAGGAAGGCGAGCTCGAGGCTCTGGCTCGCGTTCAGCCGCGGATCGCAGTGGGTATGATAGCGGTCGGCAAGATCGGCCTCGGCGATCGCCTGCGGCCCACCGAGGCATTCGGTGACGTCCTGGCCGGTCATCTCGATATGGAGGCCGCCGGCGTAGCTGCCCTCGGCGTGATGCACGTCGAAAACCTCGCGCACCTCGCGCAGGATGCGGTCGAAGGGCCGCGTCTTGTAGCCGGTGGAAGACGCGAGCGTGTTGCCGTGCATCGGATCGCACGACCAGATCACCGAGCGTCCCTCGCGCTTGACGGCGCGGATCAGGGCCGGGAGCTTGTCCTCGACCTTACCCGCGCCGAGACGCGAG
>JAJYTL010000406.1 GCA_021793055.1 Pseudomonadota bacterium | reverse complement strand
TGAGGAAGCCAGGGGCGATGCGCTGCGGAAAATCCTGGCGACCGAGCACCCTTCGCTGACGGAGGAGAACCGCCGGCTTCACAGCCTGATGGTCGAGGGCGTCGATGTCGAGTTCTTCAGCGACGACGGGACGATCCGCGGTGATAAGGTCCGGCTGATCGACTTCGATGACATTGCTGCGAATGACTGGATCGCCACCAGCCAGTTCACGGTGATCGAGGGCGGTGTCGAGCGGCGGCCCGATGTTGTGATATTCGTCAACGGCCTACCCCTTGGCGTGATCGAACTGAAGGCGCCGGGGGGAGAAAACGCGACACTCTCCGGCGCCTATAATCAGCTTCAGACCTACAAAGCGCAGATCGGGTCTCTGTTTCGGTCAAACGCCGTCCTCGTCACCTCGGATGGCATCACGGCGCGCGTCGGATCGCTGACCGCCGATCAAGAGCGGTTCATGCCGTGGCGTACGACCGATGGGCAGGTCATCGCCGCAAAGGGCCAGCCGGAACTCAACACGCTGGTCGAGGGCATCTTCGACAGGCGCCGGCTGCTGGATCTGCTGCATGATTTCACGGTGTTTGGCGATACCGGATCCGGCCTTGCAAAGATCATCGCGGGCTATCACCAGTTCCACGCCGTTCGCCATGCGGTCGCGAAAACCGTCGAGGCTTCGGCGCCGCGGGGTGACCGCAAGGTCGGCGTGATCTGGCATACCCAAGGCTCCGGCAAGAGCCTGTTGATGGCGTTCTATGCCGGCCAGCTCGTGCGACGCCGCGAGCTTGAAAATCCGACCATTGTCGTGATCACCGATCGTAATGAGCTGGACGATCAGCTCTTTGGCACCTTCGCAATGTGCCGGGATCTGATCCGGCAAACGCCAATCCAGGCCGACAGCCGCGACAATCTCCAGTCGGCGCTCAGCCGGGCATCGGGAGGCGTGATTTTCACGACGATCCAGAAATTCTCGCCAGCGACCGGCGAGACGACCTATCCCATACTGTCCGATCGCCGGAACATCGTTGTCATCGCCGATGAGGCGCATCGCAGCCAGTATGGCTTTCGCGCGAGGATCGAACAGAAGACGGGCGAAATTTCCTATGGCTTCGCGAAATACCTGCGCGACGCCCTGCCGAATGCATCCTTCATCGGTTTCACTGGGACGCCGATCGAGAAGGACGACGTCAATACTCCGGCGGTGTTTGGCGAATATATCGATGTTTACGACATCAGCCGCGCCGTCGAGGACGGCGCCACGGTCCCGATCTACTACGAGAGTCGCCTGGCCCGGATCGAATTGCCAGACGATGAAAAGCCGAAGATCGACGCCGAGATCGAGGAGCTGACGGAAGACGAGGCGACAACCGAGCAGGAGCGGATCAAGCGCAAATGGGCGACGGTCGAGGCCCTCGTTGGGTCAGAGAAGCGTCTTTCGATGGTGGCGGCTGATCTGGTTCGCCATTTCGAAGATCGTGTCGCCGCCATGGATGGCAAGGCGATGGTCGTGTGCATGAGCCGGCGTATCTGCGTCGCCCTCTATCAGCACATCGTCGCTCTCCGCCCTGACTGGCATAGCGATGACGACGCGGCCGGCAAAATCAAGGTCGTCATGACCGGATCAGCCGCCGACCCGCAAGCGTGGCAACCTCACATCGGCACGAAGGGCCGGCGTGATCTCCTCGCCAAGCGGGCGAAAGACCCGAGGGATTCACTGAAGCTCGTGATCGTGCGCGATATGTGGCTGACCGGCTTCGATGCGCCGTCGATGCACACGATGTACATCGACAAGCCGATGAAGGGCCACGGCCTGATGCAGGCGATTGCCCGCGTCAACCGCGTGTTCCGCGACAAGCCCGCGGGCCTGGTGGTGGATTACATCGGGATCGCGCAGAACCTCAAAAACGCTCTCGGTCAGTATTCCGGCTCAGATCAGCGCCAGGCAGGCATCGACGAGGCCGAAGCCGTCGCCGTGCTTCTTGAGAAGTTCGAGGTCGTGAAGGCCATGTATCACGGGTTCGACTATGCGCGCGGCCTTGTCGGAACGGCGCATGCGAGGCTCGTCGTCCTGGCGGAAGCGATCGAATGGATACTCGATCAGCAACACGAAGCCGCGGCACGCGAGACCAGTGAAGACGGAAAGCGAAGGGCGAATCGACGCTACCAGGATGGGGTGCTCGCCTTATCGAAGGCGTTCGCTTTGGCGTCGGCAAGTGACGAGGCCCGGGCAATCCGCGACGAAGTGGGCTTCTTTCAGACTGTGCGCGCAGCTCTCGTGAAATCGGCTGATGGCGCCGGCGTGACCGGGGCCGACCGCGAGTTCGCGATCCAGCAGATTCTCGATCGTGCCGTGGTATCGACAGAGATCGTCGATATCCTGGCCGCCGCCGGGATTACCACCCCAGATATCTCGATTTTGTCGGACGAGTTCCTTGCCGAGGTCCAGCAGCTTGAAAAGAAGAACCTGGCGCTTGAAGCCCTGAAAAAACTTCTGAACGACGAGATACGCTCCCGTAGCAAGACGAACGTTGTTGAGACGAAGCGTTTCTCGGAACGGCTCGAAGCCGCCATTGCCCGATATCACACCAACGCAATCAGCACAGTCGAAGTATTGCAGGAACTGATCGACCTTGCGAAGGAGGTCCGCGCCGCGCGCCGCCGTGGCGAGGATGAAGGCTTGTCGCAAGACGAGATTGCCTTCTATGACGCGCTGGCCGAGAGCGAGAACGCCGTCGAATTAATGGGCAACGACTCCTTGAAGGTGATCGCCCATGAGCTACTCGTCAGCCTCAAAGGCAGCGTAACGGTGGATTGGTCTCATCGAGAGAGTGCGCGTGCGCGTATGCGCGTGCT
>JAJYTL010000405.1 GCA_021793055.1 Pseudomonadota bacterium | reverse complement strand
ACGCTGAAATAGCTCGCTTTTGATGTCGGTCGCCATTTCCTGCGCGGGCAGCGCAACGATTAATGAACCCGCCGTATCGCCTGCGCTTTCGGCGATTCGGGCCGGGCCGCGCATAATCCGGGCTAACGCAGGCTGAAAATCGGCAGATCCCATAGCCACACCAACGCTTCCCAACAACCGCCTATGGCCCTCATCATGGGGACCAGTTCACATCAGCTCAACCCCCGGCCTTCTCTGCCGGCTGCCTGGGGGCATCGGCGCCGAGATCGACCCCGATCGACCAGATGAGCGCGTCGCGCTCGTCGCGGAGCGCCGGCGTCCCATCGACCCCGACACTCATGAATGCGCTCAGGATGTTCACCTTCGCCTTTGCACCAGCCCGAGTCCGGCTTCTGACCGCGGCTATGGCACGGGCCAGGCGCCGCCTTTCCTCGCTGAGCGCCAGCAAATCGTCGGTCGCTTCATGGCCCCCTTCCCTCTGCTTCTCCTGCCAGGCGGCCTCGGCGGCATGGAACCGTTCGACGAGCGCCAGCAGCGCGGCATCGCCGCCGCTCTTTTGCCGCAGCTCTTGCAGCCCCTCTTTGAGAGCGCGCAGAACGGTGACCGCGTCGGCAAGCGGCCTCTCGAGGGCGGCCACGTCCGCACCGATCTTCGCCAGGACCGGATGGTCCGCGGCTTCGCTCAACTCCCATGGCGACAGGTCGAGATCGGCGAGCAGGCCGAACGCTTGCCGCGCGATCCGGGAACCGCCGCGCCCGATCTCCCCGGTCGCGTCACAGAGCTGCGCTAAGGCGCGCAATCTAACCGCGGCCTGATCAACCGCAGCACTCGGAATGGCGGCGTCGGTTTTGAGCAGGTTGGTGTTCGGGTTTATCGTGTCGGCGTCGGCGCGTGCGCGCTCATTATCGCGTGCTTCCGGCATCGCGAGGTCTCCTCTAGGTCGACGTTGCCGGGCACGCGAGGTTTCCATGCCGCGCGAACCCAGGGGTGGAAAGCCCGCCTAGAGCCGGGCGCGACTGCCTTTAGGAGTTTCCCCCCTGGACATGCGCAGCCGCCCCCTGGGCGTATTTTCGCGGAGTCCGCAATAACGGCGCGGTCCCGCTCCAGGATCGGAGTTTCCAGCTCCACCGCAGACGCTATTCGGAACTCGCCCAGTATGTCAATTCAGATGTTGCGAGGTCGACCACTCTGTCGGCGTCGCGCTTGGTTTGGGGATATGCCGGCACCGCCCACGCCATGGGAGCGATAATGTGATGAGACGCATCTATCTGGCTGGACCCGAAGTATTCCTCGTCAATTCACGCGAGATCGGTGCGCGTAAACGCGCAATCTGTGACCGCTATGGCCTTATCGGCGTGTATCCGGCGGATATTGAAGACATCCCTGATCCGGCTCGTCCCCTTTCCGAACAAGGGCTCGCTCTCAGCCAAGCCATGGAACGCGCCATGCGCGAGTGCGACGCCATGATCGTCAACCTGACGCCATTCCGTGGCCCCAGCGCCGATCCCGGCTCCGCATACGAGATGGGGTTTATGCGCGCGCTCGGCCGCCCGGTCTATGCCTACTCCAATGACCCACGACCGTTTTTCGAGCGCGTCTCCGCTTTCTGTGGCAATGCAGTACGCCGCCGACCAACCGGAGAACACGAAGACCGTGACGGCATGACGATTGAGCACTTCACCTTGCATGATAACCTCATGCTCGCGGGCGGCGTTCTCCATTCCAGCGGATGCCTGATCACTTTCGCCGCGCCGCCGGCCGAGCGCTACACCACGCTTACGGCCTTCGAATGCTGTGTCGAACAAGCGGCGTTGGCAATTTCCTCGTTGCCGCGATGAACCGCGTCGATATCTGCCGCATAATCCAGCACTACGCCTCGGCGCTTGACATCAACCTGCACCTGGGCGCCACGCCACCTTCTCCGCGCCACCGGCATTACCGTCGATCTCAACGCCGACGGCACGTTTGAGAACGCGCAAGCCATGGCGCCGCACGAAATTCCCCAGACGACCAAGCTCTACGGGCACATGGGGCTAGAGATCACCATTGATAAGATCGAGCGGATCGCCGTCTGAGACGCCGGAAAAGCGCAGGAATTACGAAAGCTCGCCCACGAAGGCCTGAGCAAATTCGCCATCGCCAAGCGGCTCAATATCGGACGCACCTCCGTCCGACGCTTGCTCACCGATACGGGAAGCGGCTTAGCGTAGGATTTGGAACAGATTCTGCGATGACCCCTGAGATGTCTCCTGCGCTGCGTGATAAGGTAGGGTTGTTGCCTTTGAAGAACTTGTGATAGACCCCGCCTTTCGCTGTGCGTGCTCGTCAAATACGCGCACGAACCAAGGCTATTATGAAATGACTGAGGAGAATAACCACCTATGGCACGTGTCACACAATCACGTACCGCCGCGCGAAGCGGCAAGAGCGCTACAACGCCGAAGAAGGGCGCGGCCAAGAAGCCAACGCGCGGCACGGCGAAGCCAGCGAAGACGACAGCCCCCAAGCGGGTGGCGCGGACACCACGCGTAGTGGCCAAGCCGGCTCGTGCAGCGACGACACGCGAGCAGATCTCAGGGCGTGTCGATAAGCTCGAGCGCAACATCGCCTCGCTCCGTAGCCGCCATTCCGAACTGAAGCGGGCGCTCGCTGATGTTATCGCGCGCATTGACGAGCCGCCGGCCGCCCCAGCCAGGCCTGTCCGGCGCGGGCGGAAAACTGAGGCACCGGTCGAGACGGCGGGTCGTGTCGTGAAGTGTGTGGAAATTCTGGGTGGCGTAATCTCCGGGTGAGTTCAACCACCAGACTCGGCGTTTGAGCGCCGAGGGAGATCACGCCATGGAGAAGC
>JAJYTL010000027.1 GCA_021793055.1 Pseudomonadota bacterium | reverse complement strand
GACGACGCGGAAAAGCTCGCGCGCGGTCTTCTCCAGATCGGCCCGCTTCGCGGTATGGGTGACGAGCGTCGGCCGGGTGATGTAGAGCGAGCCCTTCTGCGCCAGCGTGGCGAGCGGGAACGGCGGCACCGGCCCCGAGGCGTTGCCGAAGCTCACCATCAGGCCCAAGGGACGCAGGCAGTCGAGCGAGCCGGCGAAAGTATCCTTGCCGACCGAATCGTAGACCACCGGCACGCCCTCGCCCTTGGTGATCTTCCGCACCCGCTCGACGAAGTTCTCCTGCGTGTAGACGATCGGGTATTTGCAGCCGTTGGCTTTGGCGAGCTTCGCCTTCTCCTCCGAGCCGACGGTGCCGATGACGTCGACGCCCAAGGCCTTCAGCCATTGGCAGGCGATCAGCCCGACGCCGCCGGCGGCGGCGTGAAACAGCACGGTCTCGCCGGCCTTGACGCGATAGGTCTTGCGCACGAGATATTGCACCGTCATGCCCTTCAGCATCATCGCCGCTGCCTGCTCGTCGGAGACGCCCTTCGGAATCTTGACCAGACGGTCGGCCGGCATGACGCGGGCCTCGGAATAGCTGCCGGGCGCGCCGCCGGCATAGGCGACGCGATCGCCCGCCTTGAGATGGGTGACGCCGGCGCCGACCGCCTCGACCACGCCGGCCGCCTCCGAGCCGAGCCCGATCGGCAGCGGCAGGTTATAGAGCCCGGTGCGGTGATAGGTGTCGAGGTAATTGACGCCGATCGCGGTGTGACGGATGCGGACCTCGCCGCGGCCGGGCTTGCCGACCTCGACATCCTCCCACTTCATCACTTCCGGACCGCCGGTTTGATGGACGCGGATTGCTTTGACCATGTCGTGGTTGCCTTTCCTGAGCTTTAGGTCTTATCCGAGGTAGGTTGGCCGGCGTCCGCGCCGGCCGGCCCGGTCATCCGCCGGCGCCGCCGGCCCCAAACGCGGTTGTCTCTCGGCCATTGCGCGACCCCACCGAATTCTTCTTGAAGCGCTGCACTTTAACGGATGGATTCCAAGCTGTCACCGGGCCGCGCCCCGGGAACGACAGAAACAGTGGCGGTTGCCATCCATCTCACACCGCGGCCGCAGCGCGCCGCCAGCGGCGGAGCGCGACCAGCGCCCACACCGCCTCGACCAGGCCGAATGGCCAGGCGCCCTGCAGGAAGCCATAGATCGAACCGAGCGCGCAGGCCCCGGCGAAGCCGAGCACGAACCACGGGCTTCGATCCTCCAGCGCATAGCATGCCAGCATGGCCGAAACGGCGAACAGCCCGAAGAGCGAGAGAGGGGTCATGGCGCGGCCCTGGCGGTGAAAGATTTGCGGCGCGATGCGGTTCAAACGATGGCGGAAGAACGATCCCTACCCTCGCTCGGCTTTTCTCAGCAACACATAGAGCGCGCCGGCGCCGCCATGCTGCGGCCGCGCGGTGGCGATGGCGAGGATATGCGCTCGCTCCGGCCCGGCGGCGAGCCAGCGCGGCACGAGCTGCTTCAATACCCCGGTCTCGACCGGCGGCATGAAGCCCGGCTCCTCGGTCACCCGCCGCGCACCCTTGCCGGTGATGACGAGAAGGCAGCGCAGCCCGGCGCGGCGCGATTGCTGCACGAAGCGGCTCAAGGCGGCTGACGCTTCCGCCTGCGTCAGGCCGTGCAGGTCGAGCCGCGCCTCGATCGGGATTTCGCCCTTGCGGAGCCGCTCCGCCGTGCGGCTGTCGAGGCCGGGCACCGGCCGCCGCTTGCCGGCTGTGGGCAGCGGCAATTCGGCCAAGCGTTGCGGCGGCGGTGGCGGCGGGGCAACCGGCTTCGGCGCGGATTTCGCGGCTGGCTTCGGTGCCGCCGCCGGCGTTGCCGCGGCGGGTGGCTCGGGCCGGCGTCGTTTCAGCGGCTTGACGCCGCTCGCCAAGCGCTGCCAGAGCTCCTGGTCGGTGGGGGCGGGGGTTTTGTCCGGCTTAGCCTTCGCCGTCATCGACGAGGACGATGTGCAGGCGCTTCGGCCCGTGCGCGCCGAGGATCAGGGTCAGCTCGATATCGGCGGTGCGCGAGGGCCCGGTGATGAAATTCACCGTGCGCGGAAACGGCCCGCCGGCGCTTTTCTCGCGCACGCGGGCGAACACGTCTTCGTAGGCCGCGACCACGTCCTTCGCGCGCAACACCGCGATATGGGTTTCGGGCAGGAAGTTCACCGTCGCCGGGCTCTCCGGCCCCGAGGCATAGGCGAGCGTGCCGGTCTCGGCGACGCCGGCCAAGGGCGCGCCGACGCCGACCGCGTCGGCGCCCTCGGCGCGGCCGGTCTGGATCGACAGCGTCGGCCAGGCCTGCCATGGCACCTGGTCGAGCAAGGGGTGCGGCGCGCGGCGGATTTCGGTCGGCAGGTTCTTCTGCGCGAGATAATCGGCGATCGCGCCCGGCACCTCGGCCAGGTCCTTGACCCGGGTCACCTGGGTATCGACCTTGCCCGCCATCTCGATGAAAAGTTCGACCTGGTCGGCGTGGTCGAGCGCCGCCGCCCGTGCCGGCACCAGGTTGCGCGGCGGGTTGGCGAGCTTGGCCTCAAGCGCCGCGCGTCGCGCGCCCTCAAGCGCGCCGCGCCCCAATCCGGCGCGGATGCGGCCCAGGATTTCGTCGCGCCCGCTCATGAGAACAGCTTCCGGAACGGATCGCCCGACTTGGGCGGGCCACGGCGGCCGCGCCGCTCCTGCCAGAGATCGTGGAAGGTGCGCCCTTCGGGCGCCGGCAGATCGCGCCCCTCTGTCCAGCCCGAGGCGAGCGGCAGGGAGCGGAACTTGCCGGCCTTCCGCCCGAGGCGGCCAAGAACGCCGATGCCGAGCCGGCTCGCCAGGCGGTAAAGCTCGGGCCGGCGCGCGAACCAGGCCCAGACCCCGATTCCCGCCCGCTGCGGCAGCGGCGTGATCTTTTCCTCGAACGCCTTGTCGCGCCAATAGCGGAAGATTTTCGGCAACGGAATCCGCATCGGGCAGACGCTCTCGCACTTGCCGCAGAGCGGCGAGGCGTTGGGTAGGTGCTGGCCCGCCTCCAGGCCGATGAACTTGGGATCGAGGGCGGCGCCGATCGGCCCCGGATAGACCCAGCCATAGGCATGGCCGCCGACCGCGTGATAGACCGGGCAGCTGTTCATGCAGGCGCCGCAGCGGATGCAGCGCAAGAGTTCCTGCAACTCGGTGCCGATCATCTCGGAGCGGCCGTTGTCGAGCAGCACGACATGGAAGGCGCCCGGCCCGTCGAGATCGGCGCTCTGGCGCGCCCCGGTCGAAAGCGTGGTGTAGACGGAAAACTCCTGCCCCGTCGCCGAGCGCGCCAGCACGCGCAGGATCGTCGAGAGGTCCTCCAGCGTCGGCACGATCTTCTCGATGCTGGCGACGACGATATGCATCTTCGGCAGCATCTGGGTGAGGTCGCCGTTGCCCTCGTTGGTGACGATGATGGTCGAGCCGGTCTCGGCGACGAGGAAATTCGCGCCGGTGATGCCGACGTCGGCGTCGAGATATTTCTGGCGCAGGATCTCGCGCGCCTCGCCGACCAGCGCCTCCGGCTCGGTCTGGCGCTCGGTCTTGCCGTAGCGCTTGTGGTGTTCGAGAAAGAGGTCGGCGACCTGCGGCAGGGTCTTATGCACTGCGGGGCCGATGATGTGCGAGGGCGGCTCGTCGGCGAGCTGGATGATGTATTCGCCGAGATCGGTCTCGATCGGCTGGACGCCGTTCTCCTCCAGGAAGGGGTTGAGCGCGATCTCCTCGGCGATCATCGACTTGCCCTTGGTGCAGGTCTTGGCCTCGACCGAGCGGCAGAGCGAGAGAATGGTCTCGCGCGCCTGACGCGGCGTGCGGCACCAATGCACCGTGCCGCCCTGCTCCGCCACTTTCTGCTCGAAGCGCTCAAGATAGAAATCGAGCGCGCCCAACACCTCGTTCTTGATGTCGCGCGCCCGGTCGCGCAATCGCTCGAACTCGGGCAGCGCCTCGACGGCGCGGGTGCGGTTGTTGGTGAAATGATGCTGCAGCTTGAACAGCGCGGTTTTCAGGTTGTCGTCGCCGAGCGCCTTGTGGGCGTTGGCCTTGAAGGCCTGGCTGGTGACCTGCATCGCTTATCTCCGGCCCGGCTCGGCGTCGTCGCTGGGCTCGCCGATCGCCGGTCCGCGCGCCATGCCGGCGAGCACCTCGGCGACGTGACGCACCTTGAGCGCGGCGCCTTCCCGCGACAGGCTGCCCGCCATGTTGAGCAGGCAGCCGAGGTCGCCGGCCAGCACCGTGTCGGCGCCGGTGGCGACGATGTCCTTCGCCTTGCGCCGCGCGATCTCGGACGAGACCTCGCCGTATTTTACCGCGAAGGTGCCGCCGAAACCGCAACAGGTCTCGGCGCCGGGAAGCTCCTTCAAGGTGAGGCTCGGCATGCTGGCGAGAAGCTTCCGCGGCTGTTCCTTGATGCCGAGCTCGCGCAGGCCCGAGCAGGAATCGTGATAGGTGACCGCGCCGTTGAAATCCGACACCACCCGCGTCATGCCCATGACCTCGGTCAGGAACGCGACCAGCTCATAGGTACGCCCGGCCAGCTCGTCCGCCGCCGCCTTCATCGTCGGTTCGGCGGCGAACAAGGCCGGATAGTGCAGCTTGACCATGCCGGCGCACGAGCCCGACGGCGCGACCACGTAATCGAAGCCGCGAAACGCCGCGATTACGTCGCGGGCGATGGCGGTGGCGTCGGCGCGATCGCCCGAGTTATAGGCCGGCTGGCCGCAGCAGGTTTGCGCCCTCGGCACCGCGACCTTGCAGCCCGCCTCCTCCAACAGCCGCACGGCGGCGAAGCCGACGGTCGGGCGGAAGAGGTCGACGAGGCACGTCACGAACAGGCCGACGCTGACCGGACGTTCGGTCATGGCGGGTATCCCCTCCTTCAAGCGGGCGCGCTTACCCCTGGTGGACGACGTCGTGCGCGGCGAGAACCGCGAAATTGACCAGTTCCGAGACTGTAGCGTCCATCGGCACGATCTGCACGGGTTTCGAAAGCCCGATCAGCAACGGGCCGATGACCTCGCCGCCGCCAAGCTCGCGGAACAGCTTCGAGCCGGTGGAGGCGCTGTGCAGGTCGGGCATGATCAGCACGTTGGCCGGCCCGCTCAGGCGGCAGAAGGGATAGTTCTTGCGCACCTCGTTGCCAAGCGCGACATCGGCCGACATCTCGCCGTCGTACTCGAATGCTACCTTGCGCCGCTCGAGCAGCGTCACCGCGCGCTGGATGCGCTCCGCCTTGACGTTCGGCGGGTTGCCGAAATTGGAAAAGCTCAAGAATGCGACGCGCGGCTTGTGGCCCATCTGCAAGGCGACCTCGGCGCTCTGCGCCGCGATATCGGCAAGCTCCTCGGCACTCGGCTCGTCGTGCACCGTGGTGTCGGCGATGAACACCGTGCGGGCGTGCGAGACCAGGATGACGAGGCCGAACACCTGCTGCCCCGGCGCCGGGTCGATGGCGCGGCGGACGTCCTCGTAGGCGACCGAGAAGTTCCGCGTCACGCCGGTGACCAGCGCGTCGGCGTCGCCGAGCGCCACCATGCAGGCGGCGAAGACGTTGCGGTCCTGGTTCACCATGCGCAGGCAGTCGCGATAGAGCATGCCCTTGCGCTGCAGGCGCTGATAGAGATAGTCGACATAGCGCTTGTTGTGCTGGCTCAGGCGCGCGTTGTGGATCTCGATGCCGTCCGGATTGTTGAGGCCCATGCGCGCCATCTTTTCCCGCACCTGGGCGTCGCGGCCGACCAGGATCGGCGTGCCGTAGCCGGCGTTGCGGAAGGCGACCGCGGCGCGGATCACCTTCTCCTCCTCGCCTTCGGCCATGACGATGCGGCGCGGGTGCGAATGCACGTGCTCGAAGATCGGCTGCAGCGGGATCGCCCGCGGATCGAGGCGGGCGCGAAGCTGGCTGCCGTAGCGCGCGATATCCTTGAGCGGCCGGCGCGCCACGCCGGAGTCCATCGCCGCCTTGGCCACCGCCGTTGGCACCGCCGAGATCAGCCGCGGATCGAAGGGCACCGGGATGATGTATTCCGGCCCGTATTGCGGCCGCTGGTCGCGATAGGCAGCGGCGACCTCGTCCGGCACGTCCTCGCGGGCGAGCTGCGCGAGCGCGTTGGCCGCGGCGATCTTCATCTCATCGTTGATGGCGCTGGCCTGGACGTCGAGCGCGCCGCGGAAGATATAGGGAAAGCCGAGGACGTTGTTGACCTGGTTCGGATAGTCCGAGCGGCCGGTGGCGATGATCGCGTCCGAGCGCACCGCCTTGACCTCTTCCGGCGAAATCTCGGGATCGGGATTGGCCATGGCGAAGATGATCGGCTTCGCCGCCATGCTGGCCACCATCTCGGCCGTGATCGCGCCCTTGACCGAAAGGCCGAAGACCACGTCGGCGCCCTTCACCGCCTCCGCCAGGGTGCGCGCCGGGGTCTTCGCGGCATGCGCCGACTTCCACTGGTTCATGCCCTTCTCGCGGCCCTCGTAGATCACGCCCTGGCTGTCGCACAGGATGGCGTTGCCGTGCGGCAGGCCCATGCTCTTCAGCAGCTCCAGGCAGGCGATGCCGGCGGCGCCGGCGCCGTTGACTACGAGCCGGATGTCCTGCAGCCGCCGGCCGGTGAGATCGAGCGCGTTGATCAGCCCGGCGGTGGCGATGATCGCCGTGCCGTGCTGATCGTCGTGGAACACCGGGATGTCCATCAGCTCGCGCAGGCGCTGCTCGATGACGAAACATTCCGGCGCCTTGATGTCCTCGAGATTGATGCCGCCGATGCCGGAACCGAGATAGCGCACGCAGTTCACGAACTGGTCGACCTCCTCGGTCGCGATTTCGAGATCGAAGCCGTCGATATCGGCGAAACGCTTGAACAGCACCGCCTTGCCTTCCATCACCGGCTTCGCCGCCGCGGGGCCGAGATTGCCGAGCCCGAGCACCGCCGTGCCGTTCGAGATCACGGCGACGATATTGCCCCGGCTGGTGTATTCGTACACCAGATCGGGCTCGCGCTGGATCGCGAGGCAGGGCGCGGCGACGCCCGGCGAATAGGCGAGCGAAAGATCGCGCTGGGTCGCCATCGGCTTGGTGGCGACAATCTGAAGTTTGCCGGGACGGCCGCGCGCGTGGAATTGCAGCGCGTCTTCGTAAAGCTGGGTCGGTTTCACTTCGGTCATAATCTTCCTGGGGTGCTGTTTCCGCTTGCTTGCCGATCATCTTAGAGCCGGCGGTCTCGGACTGACAAATGAAGAAGCGCTCGGCCGGGGCGCCGCCACCGGCCGCCCGTCGACCGGTGCCGTCGCCAAGTCCCGGCGGTGCCGCCCGGCGCTTCGCCTATCCTCTTGAATAAGGGCTGGATTCAACCCTCCCGGTCGAGGTCGGCCGGGCACCGGATCACGCGAATTCAACCCGAACCGATCTTGCTCTAGGATAGGCGCAAGCTGCCCGCAAGCGACGTTAAACCATCGCCATGTCAAAGCCATGACCGCCTCCCGGCAAAAGCCGAACACGCTGGACCTGCTGGCGCCCCTCGCGCTCGAGGTCGTGCCCGAGGCGGAGGTCGAGGCCGTGCCCGAGCCAGCGACAGCGCGCTTGCCTCAGCCGCCGCGCCCGGCGCCGCGCCCAGCCGCTGACGCGCCGACGCCAGTGATGGCGCAATATCTCGCCATCAAGGCCGAGCATCCGGACCATCTGCTGTTCTACCGCATGGGCGATTTCTACGAGCTGTTCTTCGAGGACGCGGCCATCGCGGCGCGCATCCTCGATATCGCGCTGACCAAGCGCGGCAAGCACGAAGGCGCCGATATCCCGATGTGCGGCGTGCCGGTGCATGCGGCCGACGCCTATCTGTTGCGCCTGATCCGCGCCGGCAGCAAGGTCGCGGTCTGCGAGCAGGTGGAGGCGCCGGAGGCGGCCAAGCGCCGCGGCGCCAAGGCGGTGATCCGCCGCGAGGTGGTGCGTCTCGTCACCCCCGGCACCCTGACCGAGGACGCGCTGCTCGACGCGCGCGCCAACAATTACCTCGCCGCCCTCGGCCGCGCCGAAGGCCGCTTCGGGTTGGCCTGGGCCGATATCTCGACCGGCGAGTTCAAGACCGCCGAAGTCGAGGCGCAAGCGCTGCCGGCCGAACTCGCGCGGCTGCGGCCGGGCGAGCTTCTGGTGGCGGAAAACCTGCGCGATCTGCCCGAACTCGACGCCGCGCTCGATAGCCTCGCGACACTGACCCCGCTACCGCCGCTGCGCTTCGAATCCACGGCCGGCGAGCGGCGACTTTGCGCGCTGTTCCATGTCGCGACGCTGGAGGGCTTTGCCGCCTTCAGCCGCGCCGAGCTCGGCGCCGCCGGCGCGCTGGTCGATTATCTCGACCTCACCCAGCGCGGCAAGCTGCCCTGTTTGAGGCCGCCGGAGCGGCAAACCGCCGACTCCACCATGGCGATCGACGCGGCGACGCGGCGCAACCTCGAACTCAGCGAAACCTTGTCGGGGGGCCGCGCCGGTAGCCTGCTCGCCACCATCGACCGCACCGTGACCGGCGCCGGCGCCAGGCTTCTCGGCCAGCGCCTGGCGCAACCGCTTGCCCGCGCGGCGCCGATCAACCGCCGCCTCGACATGGTCGAAGGCTTCGTGATCGAGCCCGAACTGCGCGCCGATCTGCGCCAGATTCTCCGCCGCGCGCCAGATCTCGAACGCGCGCTCTCAAGGCTCGCCTTGGGCCGCGGCGGGCCGCGCGATCTCGCCGCGATCCGCGACGGCCTCGGCGAGACCCGGGTGTTAAAGGACCGCCTGGCGCAGGCCTCGGCGCCGCTTCCCGAGGGCACCGCGGCGGCGCAGGCCGGGCTCGGCTTTCATGGCGAACTGGTGGCCGAGCTCGCGCGCGCGCTGGCGCCCGAGCTGCCGCTGCTTTCCCGCGACGGCGGCTTCATCGCCGCCGGCTATCGCCCCGAGCTCGACGAGTTGCGGCTCCTGCGCGACGAAAGCCGCCGCCACATCGCCGCGCTGCAGAACCAATATGCCGACAAGACCGGCGTCCCCGGCCTCAAGATCCGCCACAACAACGTGCTCGGCTATTACATCGAGGTGACGCCCCGTTTCGTCGAGCGCATGGGCGAGGGTTTCATCCATCGCCAGACCATGGCCAATGCGGTCCGCTTCTCGACCGTCGAGCTCGGCCAGCTCGAAGCCAAGATCGGCCAGGCCGCTGACCGCGCGCTGGCGCTCGAACTCGCGCTGTTCGAGGACTTGGCGCAGCGCGTCATCGCCGCCGCCGCGCCGATCGGCCAGGCCGCCGCCGCCTTGGCCGAGATCGACGTCGCGGCCGGCCTTGCCGAGCTCGCTGCGGAACGCGACCATCGCCGGCCCAAGGTCGACGATTCGCGGGCCTTCCGCATCCAAGGCGGCCGCCACCCGGTGGTCGAGGCGGCGCTGGCGGGGCGCGGCGAGCGCTTTATCGCCAACGATGCCGACCTTGGCGAGGGCACGCGGCTCTGGCTCGTCACCGGCCCTAACATGGCGGGCAAGAGCACCTTCTTGCGCCAGAACGCGCTGATCGCGCTGATGGCGCAGATCGGCGCCTTCGTGCCGGCCGCGGCAGCCGAGATTGGTACCGTCGATCGCCTGTTCAGCCGCGTCGGCGCCGCCGACGATCTCGCCCGCGGCCGCTCCACCTTCATGGTCGAGATGGTGGAGACGGCGGCGATCCTGAACCAGGCCGGGCCGCGCGCGCTGGTCATCCTGGACGAGATCGGCCGCGGCACCGCGACCTTCGACGGGCTCTCGCTCGCCTGGGCGACGGTCGAGCATCTGCACGACGTCAACCGCTGCCGGGCGCTGTTCGCCACCCATTTCCACGAATTGACCGGGCTCGCCGCGCGGCTCGACGCGCTCTCCTGCCACGCCATGCGGGTCAAGGAATGGCAGGGCGAGGTGGTGTTCCTGCACGAGGCCGCGCCCGGCGCCGCCGACCGTTCCTATGGCATCCAGGTGGCGAAGCTCGCCGGCCTGCCGCAAGCCGTTCTCGCCCGCGCCGCCGAGGTGCTGCACGCCTTGGAGCAAAGCGGCCGCGCCGCCGCGATCGCCAAGCTCGCCGACGACCTGCCGCTGTTCCAGCCCGACGCCGCGCCGCCGAAACAGGCCTCCGAGATCGAGGCGCTGCTCGCCGCCGCCGATCTCGACAGCCTTACCCCGCGCCAAGCGCTCGATCTTCTGTATCAGTTGAAGGCGCTGCTGGCGTAGGCGCTCAGCTTTCCCTGTCGTCGATGTCGCGGGCCAGCACCTCGCGCTTGCCGACGTGGTTGGCGGCGCTCACCACGCCTTCCGCCTCCATGCGCTCGATGATGCGGGCGGCGCGGTTGTAGCCGATCTGCAAATGGCGCTGGATGAAGCTGGTCGAGGCCTTGCGCTCGCGCGCGATCAGCGCCACCGCCTGGTCGTAGAGCTCGTCGGCGGGATCGCCGCTGCCGTTGCCGAAGGGCAGGTTGTCGTCGGGCTCGGCCGTCACCTGCTCGACATAGACCGGCTCGCCCTGCGCCTTGAGGAAGCGCACCACCTTCTCGACCTCCTGGTCCGAGACGAAGGGCGCGTGCACGCGGGTGATGCGCCCGGCCGAGGGCATGTAGAGCATGTCGCCCTGGCCGAGAAGCTGCTCGGCGCCGGGCTCGCCCAGGATCGTGCGGCTGTCGATCTTCGAGGTCACCTGGAAGCTGATGCGGCAGGGGAAGTTGGCCTTGATGGTGCCGGTGATGACATCGACCGAGGGGCGCTGCGTCGCCATGATGAGATGGATGCCGGCGGCGCGCGCCATCTGCGAGAGCCGCTGCACCGAGGCCTCGATATCCTTGCCGGCGACCAGCATCAGATCCGCCATCTCGTCGACGATGACGACGATCATCGGCAGCGATTGCAGATCGAGCGGCCGGGCCTCGAAGATCGGCTCGCCAGACTCAGGATCGAAGCCGGTCTGCACCGTGCGCGACAATTGCTCGCCCTTGCGCCGCGCCTCGGCGAGACGAAGGTTGTAGCCGGCGATGTTGCGCACGCCAAGTTCCGACATCTTGCGATAGCGGTCCTCCATCTCGCGCACGGTCCATTTCAGCGCCACCACCGCCTTCGAAGGGTTGGTCACCACCGGCGTCAGAAGATGCGGGATGCCGTCGTAGGCGGAAAGCTCCAGCATCTTCGGATCGATCATGATGAAGCGACACTGCTCCGGCGGCATGCGATAAAGCAGCGACAGGATCATGGTGTTGATCGCCACCGACTTGCCAGAGCCGGTGGTGCCGGCGATCAGGAGATGCGGCATGCGCGCGAGATCGACCGCGATCGGCTGGCCGCCGATATCCTTGCCGAGCGCTAGGGTGAGCCGCGCCGCCGTGTTCTCGTATTGCGGCGAGGCCAGAAGGTCCGAGAGATAGACGGTCTCGCGGTCGGCGTTGGGCAGTTCGATGCCGATCGCATTGCGCCCCGGTATCACCGCGACGCGGGCCGAGACCGCGCTCATCGAACGCGCGATGTCGTCGGACAGGCCGATGATGCGCGACGACTTGGTGCCCGGCGCCGGTTCAAGCTCGTAGAGCGTCACCACCGGCCCCGGCTTGACGCTGCGGATTTCGCCACGGACCCCGAAATCCTCCAGCACCGTGGAAAGCAGCCTTGCGTTCTGGCGCAGGGATTCCGGGCTCGCCTTGTCGTTGCGGCCAGGCGGCGGCGCCGCGGCGAGCAGGTTCAGCGGCGGCAATTGGTATTCGCCGCTCGGCTGCAGATCGAGGGTCGATTGCGCCTCGGCCGGCTTTTCGCGCGCCGCCCGCGGCGCCGGCGCGGCCTTCGGCGCGGCGACGCGAAGCTCGGGTTCCTGGCGCTCGCGCGGCGCCTTGCTTTCGATCACCGGCTCGCGGCGAACCCGGGTCCGCTTTTCCGGCTTGTCCGCGGCCGGCGCCGCCTTGCGCGCGGTAGTGAAGGCGATGAACCGGGCAAGATAATGCCCGGCGCGGCCCAGGATCGCCGCGGCGCGGTGCCATCCCTGCCTGCCGATGCCGAGCGCGCCGCCGAGAAGCGTCAGTGCCAGCGCACCGAGGCCGAGCGCGAGGAAGGGGCGGATCGGCGGCAGCGCCGTCGTCGCCGGCACCACCAGCGCGCGCCAGATGACGATGCCGAAGGCGCCGCCGAGGCCGGCCGGCAGCGCCATCACCCAATCGTGCGGGATCGCCGCCAGGGCGACGTCGGCGAAGAGCAGAAAGCCGACCAGGGCGAGCGCCTGGCGGCGCCAGCGGAAGCCCTGGTGCAGGACGATCTCGACCGCCCAGGCGGCGAGCGCGAGAACCAGGCCGGCGGCGGCGAGGCCGAAGCTCTGCCACATGACATCGGCGAGATCGGCACCGAGCGGTCCGAGCGCGTTCTGCACCGGTCCGCGCGCGGCGACGTCGAGGCTCGCGTCGCTGGCGTGATAGGTGACGAGCGCGCCGGCGAGAAGTGCCGCCAGCATCAACAGGCCGAGGCCGCCGAGCTCCGTCGCCCGGCGGCGGAGGAATGCCTTCGCCGCCGGAGGAAACAGCAGGAACCCGCGCGAGGTGCCGATCCGATCCGCCATCGATCGCCCTCCGGCCTCAGGTCAGGGTGTCGCGGAACCGCTCCAGCGCTTCCCGGGTGGTCGCCGCGTCATGCACGAGCGCGATCCGGACATAGGGGCGGCCCGCGGCGGCGCCGTGGCCGTTCTCCCAAGTCATGTAGCGGCCGGGGAGCACGGTCAGCGCGGCCTCGGAATAAAGCTTCTTCGCCGCTTCCTCGCCGTCGCCGACGTCGAGCCAGAGAAAAAATCCCCCGGCCGGCCGGCGAAAGCCGAAGCGGTTGCCGAGAATGGACTCGGCGATGCGGAACTTTTCCTGATAGAGCGCGCGATTGGTCGCCACATGACTCTCCTCCAGCCACAGGGCGGCGGAGGCGGCGAGCACCGGCAACGGCATGCCGGCCGCGCCGTAGCTTCTGAGCCGCGCGAAATCCTGCATCACCGCCGCGTCGCCGGCGCAGAAGCCGGAGCGCAGCCCCGGCACGCTCGAACGTTTGGAGAGCGAGTGGAACACCATGACGTTGTCGAGCCCGCCGCCGAGCCGGGCGCAGGCCTCGAGCGCGCCGGGCGGCGGCGCGTCGAAATAGATCTCGGTGTAGCACTCGTCGACGACGAGAAGGAAATCGTGGCGCCGCGCGAGGCGAATCAGCTTTTCCAGATAATCGAGATCGGCGACCGCGCCCTGTGGATTGGCCGGCGAGCTGAGATAGACCAGGGAGAGCCGCTCCAGAACCGCTTCGTCGAGGCCGGCGAAATCCGGCAGGAAGCCGTTTTCCGCCAGCGCCGGCACGAAGACCGGCTCGGCGCCGGCGGCGACCGCGGCGCCGACATAGCATTGGTAGAACGGGTTCGGCATCGCGATGGCGGGTTTCTTGCCGGCCTTTTCCGCCGGCACCACCACCTGCGCGATCATGAACAGCGCCTCGCGCGTGCCGCTCACCGGCAGGATATGGCGCTCGGGCTCGATCATGCCGGCGGGCAGGCGATAGCGGCGGTTGAGCCAAGCGCCAACTGCGTCGCGGAACTCGGGCGTTCCGGCGAGCGGCGGATAGACGTTGTAGAGATCGCGCTTTTGCTCCAGCACCTCGGCAAGCAGGGTCGGCATCGGATGGCGCGGCTCGCCGAGCGCCATGGTGATCGGCGCAAGGCCTTCCGCCGGCGCGAGCGGCGCCAACAGGTCCCGCAAGCGCTGGAACGGATAGTTCTGGAGAAGCGCCAGTCGTGGATTGTGCATCGAACCCTGCCCGGCTCGGAACCGCCGGATCCATTGTTTGGGGGATCCGCGTCCGGGATGATCCCGACCGAAGCCGCGGCGGATTCTAACCTTTGGCACAGGGGGACTCAAGCCGCCTCCCCCAAATTCTAGGGGAGACGACCGGCCGATACCCTTATATTTTGCGTCGCAGTCGGGCGGCGCCGGGCAAGGGAAAGGGCATGCCGCGCCCTTACAAGGCGTCCCCGTCGCTCTCGCCCGTGCGGATGCGAACCGCGGCATCGAGATCGAGAACGAAGATCTTGCCATCGCCGATCTGCCCAGTTCTCGCCGCGGCCTGGATCGCCTCGCTGACCGCCGGCGCGAGATCGTCCGGCACCGCCACCTCGATCTTGAGCTTGGGCACGAAATTCACCGAGTATTCGGCGCCGCGATAGATTTCCGTATGCCCTTTCTGACGGCCGAACCCCTTGATTTCGGTAACCATCAGTCCCGGCACCCCGACCTTGATCAGGGTTTCGCGCACTTCGTCCAGCTTGAACGGCTTGATGACCGCGACGATGAATTTCATGGCAAGTCCTTCCTCACTTGCGCGGGAGCGGCCGATGCCGGCCCGGCTCCCTGTGTCTCTGGCCAAGCTCCTAATCAAGAAGCGTGCCGTTTGGACAAAGACCGGAGGCCGCGTCGGATTGGCGCGTTTGGATGCCACAGAAACGGACGGGTCTGCTTATTTATTACGCACATGCCGCGCGAAACGAGCCCAGCCGGCGGCGCACGCCGCCGCGCGAGGCTGGACAAAGCGGGCGGCGCCGTTGAAGTTAGGGACATGAACCGCCGTCCCTCATCGTCCTCCCGCGCCGCCGCCGATCCTGTCGCCGAGCGGGTGGACGCGATCGTCGTCGGCGGCGGTCTGGTCGGGCTCAGCATCGGCCTCGCCTGCGCCAGGGCGGGCCTTGAGACGGCGGTGATCGATCGCGCGCCGGCCGCCGCCCTGGTCGAGGAGGCTTTCGATGGCCGCGCCTCGGCGATCGCCTATGCAGGCTGCCGCGCGCTCGAGGGCCTTGGCGTCTGGCGTCACGTGGCGGCGGCGGAGCCGATCCGGGAAATCCGCGTCACCGACGACGATTCGCCGCTTTTCCTTCATTACGACCATGCCGAGATCGGCGACGCGCCGTTCGGCTACATGGTGGAAAACCGCGTCATGCGCCGCGCCCTCTATGCCGCGCTGGCGGAGACGCCGGCGCTGCGCCTGATCGCGCCGGCCGAGGTGCGGCGAGCAAGCACGGGCGAGACCGCGGCCGAGGTCGACCTTGGCGACGGGCGCCGCCTCGCGGCGCCGCTTCTTATCGCCGCCGACGGCAAGGGCTCGCCGATCCGGCAGGCGGCCGGCATCCGTTCCTTCGGCTGGCGCTATCCGCAAGATGGCATCGTCTGCACCGTGGCCCACGAGCGGCCGCATCACGGCATCGCCGAGGAGCGGTTCCTGCCCGCCGGGCCGTTCGCCATCCTGCCCCTGACCGAAAACCGCGTCTCGCTGGTATGGACCGAGCGGGCCGATCTGGCGCCGACGATCATGGCCCTGGACGAGGCCGGATTTCAGGCCGAACTCGAGGCCCGCTTCGGCGACTACCTCGGCCGCCTGACGCCGGTCGGGCCGCGCTGGCGCTATCCGCTCGCCTTTCATCTGGCGGAAAGCTATGTCCGGCCGCGCCTCGCCTTGATCGGCGACGCCGCCCATCTCATCCACCCGATCGCCGGCCAGGGATTGAATCTCGGGCTGCGCGACATGGCGGCGCTGGCTGAGGTGGTGGCCGACGCGGCCCGGCTCGGCCTCGACATCGGCGCGCCGACGGTGCTGGAGCGTTACGAGCGCTGGCGGCGATTCGACAATCTATTGCTCGCCGGCATCACCGACGGGTTGAACGGGCTGTTTTCGAACCGCGCCGAGCCGCTTCGGCTGGCGCGCGATCTCGGCCTCGACATGGTCAATCGCCTGCCGCCTCTGAAGCGGTTTTTCATGCGCCACGCGCGCGGCACCATCGGCGAGCTGCCGCGGCTGCTCAAGGGCGAGGTGCTTTAGCTTTTTCGGCCGAGGATGTAATCGGCGCTCTGCATCTCGATCAGGCGCGAGACCGTGCGCTGGAACTCGAAGGCGCCGTCGCCTTGCGGGTACAACGCCGCGGGCGGCGCCGCGGCCGAGACGATGAGCTGGCCGTGGGCGTCGTAAAGCGCGTCGATGAAGGTGTTGAGGCGTTTCGCCTCGTTGCGCTGGTGCGGTCTGAGGCAGGGTACTCCCTCAAGGATGATGGTGTGATATTCGGCGGCGAGGACGAGATAATCGGCGGGGCCGAAGGCTTGGCCGGCGCAAAGCTCGGCGAAGGTGAGCCAGGCAACGCCCTTGGCGGCGCGCGGCACCGCGATCTCGCGGCCCGAAACCGGCAGCGCCGCGGGCAGGGCCTCGGCGCCGTCGGTCAGGTCGGCGAAAGCCTGGACCAGTGCGCGGTGGGCGGCGTCGTCGGCGGGGGTGAAATAGACCGGCCGTCCGGCGAGGCGCATCAAGCGGTAGTCGCGGCCGCCGTCGAGCTCGAAGAGATCGAGCTTTTTCTTCAGCAGGTCGATGAAGGGCAGAAAGCGCACCCGCTGCAGGCCGCCGGCGTAAAGATCGTCCGGCGCGCGGTTCGAGGTCGCGACCACCACCACCCCGGCCGCGAACAGCGCAGTGAAGAGCCGGCTCAGGATCATCGCGTCGGCGATGTCGCTGACCTGGAATTCGTCGAAGCAGAGCAGCGTCGTCTCGGCCGCGATGGCGGCGGCGACCGGCGCGATGGGATCGCCCTTCTCGTGCCGGCGGGCGTGGATGCGCTGATGCACGTCGGCCATGAAGGCGAGGAAATGCACCCGCCGCTTCTTCGCCAGCGGCGCCGCGGCGAAGAAGATATCCATCAGCATGCTCTTGCCGCGGCCGACCTCGCCATGCAGGTAAAGGCCGCGCGGCGCGGGCACCGTGGGCCGGGCGAGGCCGAGCCGGGTGCGCCAGCCGCGCCGGCCGCCGGCCGGCCGGTAATCGTCGAGAACCCGGCACAGCGCTTCGAGCTTTTCCGCTGCCTGCTCCTGCGCCGGGTCGGCCATCAGCTTGTCGGCGCGGCGCTTCGCGTGATAGCGCGCGATCGGCCCGCCGGCCGCATCGGCGGCGGCGTCCTCTGCCGTGGCGGCGGCGGCGCGGGGTTTCAGGTCGAACTCGGACACATTTGCGATGGGGGTTAAGGAGGGTCTTCAATAGCGGAAAAGCGGGGCTTCTGCCAAGCCCGGCGTGGCGATGCCAACGCCAATGCCGGGCCAGTGCCGGGCCAGTGCCGGGGCCGGCGTCCTCGCCGCGAAGCCGGGCCGCACCTTGCCGGTTCGGGGGCAAGAACCGGGGTGCTCGGCGCGGCGCGATGGCTAGGCTCCGGCGAGCGGCGCTGGCGACGGCATGGCGGCTCCTAAGGGTGCTTCGGCCAGCGCATTCCGGAAAGGCGGGAGACGTTCGTGATCGCATCCGTGTTGCCACCGGCCGGAACGATGGCCGGCCGCGTCGCCGCGCTCGCCTGGCGCGATATCGCCGAGAGCCTCGATGACCGCGGCCACGCGACCACAGGGCCCCTGCTCGCGGCGGCGGAATGCGCCGCGATTGCGGCCTGCTATGACGCGGCCGACGCCGCGCGGCTGTTTCGCAGCCGCATCGTCATGGCGCGGCACGGCTTCGGGCGCGGCGAATACAAATATTTAGCCTATCCGCTGCCGGAGCCGGTGGCGGCGCTGCGCGCCGCCTTCTATCCCGAATTGGCCGCGATCGCCAACCGCTGGAACGGCGCCATGGGCGAGCCGCGGCGTTATCCGCCCGA
>JAJYTL010000404.1 GCA_021793055.1 Pseudomonadota bacterium | reverse complement strand
GCGCTTTTCGCCGCCGCCTGCCGGATCGGCGCGGTCGTCGCCGACCGGCCGGCGGCGGAAGCCGACGCGCTGGAGCGCTTCGGCGCCAATCTTGGGATTGCTTTCCAGCTCACCGACGATGCGCTGGACTACGCGGCGCCGGGAAACGACCGCGGCAAGAACGTCGGCGACGATTTCCGCGACGGCAAGATCACCCTGCCGGTGGTGCTCGCCTACCAGCGGGGCAACGAAAGCGAACGCGCCTTCTGGCAACGGACGCTGGAGCGGATGGAGCAGGCGCCGGGCGACCTCGAGGAGGCTAAATCGCTTTTGGAGCGGCATGGCACAATTCGGGCGACGGTCGATCGTGCCCGCGACTACGGCGCCATCGCCCAAGAGGCGCTGCGGGGCTTCGCGGACGGCCCGGTTAGGCAGGCGCTCTCGGAGATCGTGGAATACGCGATCGAACGGACGCTCTAGCCCCAAGGATTTTGAGAGAGTCGGATTTTCGTGTCAGGACCGCCTTGCGGCTGGAGCCTAAGGCGGTATATAACGCGCGCGGTCGGAGGCGGAGTGTAGCTCAGCCTGGTAGAGCACTAGCTTCGGGAGCTAGGGGCCGGTGGTTCGAATCCACTCACTCCGACCAATCTTTCCCCGCCTTCGCCCAAGTTTGCCCTTAGGCCCGCCCTGGCCCCGCGCTCAGAGCGGCGCTTCGCCCGGCACGCGGTTCCAATAGGCGGCGGCAATGGCGCCCTTGGTCACGATCAGCTTGCCGAGGAGGCCGGTCTTCATCTTGGCCGCCTCGGGGGCAAGACCGCCCACCCGGGCGAAAAGCCGCAGGACGCCGTTGCTGGTGACCAATAGCACCCGGGCCTTGGCCGGGAAACGGCTGGTGAGCTCGGCGAGAAGGCTCTCGACGCGGCCCGCGATCTCCGCCTCGGTATCCGGCCAATTCGCGGATTTCGGCCAGATTCCCTTGTCGTTCCAGGCCTTGAGTTCGTCCCGCCAGTCTGGCCTGGCCGCGATTTCGGCGTTCGAGAGGCCGGTCCAGTCGCCATAGTCGATTTCATCGAGACGCGGATCGACGACGGCGGTGTCGTCGGCGGCGATCTCGTCGACCACGATCAGGGCAAAGCGCCGGGTGCGCTGGAGCGTGCTGCAGAAGATGGCGTCGGGCATGAAGCGCTGGCGCCGGAGCGCCGCGCCGACGCGGTGCGCCTGGGCCTCGCCTTCGGCGGTCAGCGGCGGGTCGCTGGTCTTGCCGACCCAGACCGTGGTCTCGCCCGCTTCGAAGGTATTGCCGTGACGGGCAAGAAGGATTTCCATGGGAACGCTTTCGCTTGGTCGGCGGGGGCTTGAGTCTTGCGAGCTTATCCGTTGCGCGGTCAGGTCTTGACGGTCGCCAGCTCGCCCTCGCGGGCGATGATCTCCTCAACCTTGCCGATATCCGCCGGCACGTCCACCGACCAGTGGGTGCGGCCCCGATAGTCCACCACCACGACCCGGATCGGGATGCGGTTTTCCAGCGCCCGGAGCTGTTCGAGTTGCTCAGCCTTCTCAAGCGGCGTTTCGTCCAGGCCCGAGAGCCTGACCAGGGTGTCGAAGGCATATCCGTAGATGCCGATGTGGCGATACAACGGCGGCGGGTCCTGACCAGGGTCGCGGAGGAAGGGGATGATTGCCTTCGAGAAGTAGAGCGCGTCGCCCTGACGGTCGAAGGTGACGAGTGTGCCGCTCGATGGTGCCCGCGCCTTCATTTCCTTGAGTTCCGCCCATTGCGCGAGCGAGAGCCGCACCGCCGGCGTCACCAGGGCGAGCTTCGCCTCGGCGTGAAAGGCGTCGACCATCGCCTGCACCACCCAGGGCGGCGTCAAGACCGCATCGCCCTGAAGATTGATCACCGCGTCGGGCCGGGGATCGAGCATCTTCGCCGCCTCGAACACCCGGTCGGTGCCGGTGCGGCATTGGCTCGACGTCATCAGCACGGCAGCGCCGAAGCCCTGCGCATGTTTGGCGATGCGCTCGTCGTCGGTCGCGACATAGACGCCGGCGACATTATCCACCGCCTTGGCGATGGCCCAAGTGCGATGGAGCAGGCTGCGGCCCGCGACCAGGGCCATGGGCTTGCCTGGAAACCGGCTCGAGCCGTAGCGGGCGGGAACGACGATGACGATTTTCATGGCCTCGGCGTTTCTTGGTTCGGCCTCAGTTTATTTCAGCTTCCGGCGCGAAGGCCAAGGGCGAAAACTCATGCGCCGGTTTGTTGGGGCCTTCGGGATCTTCCCGGTCGAGGTCATGACGCCGTCTCAAATCCGGTCACCTTGCCGCGCCTCGGCGCGCGGGTGCGATTTTCGCCATGCGGACGGAAGTGACGGTCGGCCCTTCGGCCAACCTTGCGCCGGAACGGCGGCAAAGGTCGTTATTGACCCCGAATTTGGCGACCGCAATGAATAGCTTATGCATTGCTTCGAAAGTCCGCTCTAAATTCATGCGATGACTTCGAACGTGTGGTAAGTTAATTTAAGGTGTTCGTGGAATCGTGTGGGTGATTTTAGGCATGAGCTTGCCTACAAGCCAAGCTGGAAGCGGGTTTCCACGGTTTGATGGTGCTGTGGAAACTGGCATGATTTTGCGATGGCGATGCGACACAAACGAAAGCATCTTCTCGACGCATACCGGTTCCCCGGTTTCCGCCCGCTGGAAGCCGTGCGCGGCGTCTTCGGCGACCCCAAGGCGCGGGTCATCACCCTCACCCGACGCTCAAAAAAACGTATGGCCCGCCCCGTTGCAAGTAGGATTTTACGGTGTTCTGAGCAGTCTGCGTCAACGTATACGGTCTCGTGAGCGTGCTCACGGCCAAGATGGACATCCGCGC
>JAJYTL010000403.1 GCA_021793055.1 Pseudomonadota bacterium | reverse complement strand
CGACGGCGCCGGTCGCGACCATCGCCTTCGAGGCGGGCTTCGGCGATCTTTCCACCTTCAACCGCCGCTTCCGCCGCGTGATGGGCGCGAGCCCGACCGCCTATCGGCGCGCCGCCGCCGATCCGGGCCGCGCGCGCCGATATTTAAGTCGCCGGCCGGGCGGCTATTTCTTCTTCTGGCCCGCGGCCCAGGCTTGGTAGCGCGCCTTGGTCTCGGCATTGGCGGGGTAGAGGCCGGGCAGCGGCACGCCGCTCTCGACCTCGGTCATGATCCAGGATTCGAGCTGTTCCTGCTCGACCGCCATCTCCACCACCGGATCGAGCAGCGCGGCCGGGATCACCACGGCGCCATCCTCGTCGGTGACGATGATGTCGTCCGGGAACACGGCGACGCCGCCGCAGGCGATCGGCTCCTGCCAGTTGACGAAGGTGAGGCCGCCGACCGAGGGCGGCGCCGCCGCGCCCTGGCACCATACCGGCAGCCCGGTCTGCAGCACGCCCGCGACGTCGCGCACCACGCCGTCGGTAACCAGCGCGGCGACGCCGCGCTTTTGCATGCGGGCGCAGAGGATGTCGCCGAAGACGCCGGCATCGGTCACGCCCATAGCGTCGATCACGGTGATGCAGCCCGCCGGCATGTCCTCGATGGCGCCGCGGGTCGAGCGCGGCGAGGCCCAGCTTTCCGGCGTCGCGAGGTCTTCCCGCGCCGGCACGAAGCGCATGGTGAAGGCCGGGCCGACGAGCCGGGGCTGGCCGGGCCGCAACGGGCGGGTGCCGCGCAGCCAGACGTTGCGTAGCCCCTTCTTGAGCAGGACCGTGGTAAGGGTCGCGGTCGAAACCCCTTGCAGGGTTTTGACGATTTTTGGATCGAGAGCCATGAATGGATGTTCCTTGATCTGGACGGATGGGCAGGAGGCGAGGCCGGCGCGCGGCAGAATAGCGCGATTGCGGGCCGGGTTCCAATGCCGGCAGAATACCGCCGCGCGCGAGACGCGCCGGGTGAGGACACAAGGTTTTTCGAGCGATGGATGACGCGGGACGGCAGGCGGGCGAGCTTGCCAAGGTCAAGGCCAGGATCAAGGCGCTGGCGGAAAAGACAGTCTCGAACGGCTGCACCGAGGCGGAGGCGATGGCCGCCGCCGAGATGGTCGGCCGGCTGCTAGAGCGCTACGCGCTCTCGATGGCGGAGATCGACGTCCGCGAGGAGCGTTGCGTCCAGGTCGAAGTCACGCTCGGCGGCAAGCAACGCCGGCCGATCGACGGCTGCGTGCCGGCGATCGCCCGCTTCTGCGACTGCAAGGTCTGGCTGTCGCGCGGGCCGGGCGGCGTCGGCTATACCTTTTTCGGCTTCGAGCCCGACACCGAGATGGCGCGCTATCTCTTGCAGGTGATCGACCGCGCCATGCGGGCCGAAACGACCCTTTTCAAGCAGGGTCTGACGCGCGCCAAGGGCGTCGCGTTGCGCAAGGCCGGCAACAGCTTCGAGCATGGCATGGCGAATCGCGTCGCCGAGCGGCTGGAGGCGATGCATGCCGCGCGCGAGGCGGCGGTCGCCGCGCAGCGGACGACCGGCACGGCGCTGATCCTGGTCAAGCATCGGGTGGTGGACGAGGCCTTCCGCGATACCGGCATCCGGCTGGTTTCGGCCTCCAGCCTGCACCGGCGCATCAACGCCGCCTATCGCCAGGGCATGGCGGCGGGCGGGCGCGTCAACCTCGACCGGCCGGTGCGCGATCGCGGCCGCGGGCTGCTGCGCTGATGTCGGGGCGGGACTATCAGCGCAGCCGCGTCTATGCCTGGGAGAACCGCGTCGTCGCGCCGCGCGATCCGAGCCGCCTCGGCGCCGCCGAGACGCAGCCCCTGGTCGACGCCATCTGGGCCGAGATGGGCCTGCGCTTCCCGCCCAAGGTCGAGCCGCTGGCGCCGCAGGCGAGCCGTCTTGTCGCCCAGGCCTCGCGGCTCACTATCCAGGTTTCGTCGTGCACCCCGTCCTGGTGCCTGCTGCACGAACTCGCGCACGCCATGAGCATGACCCACGACGGCGCGGGCGACGGCCATGGGCCGGTTTTCATGGGCCTCTATCTGCGGCTTCTCGAACGCTACATGCGCCTGCCGGCACCCGATCTGCTGGCCTCCCTCGCCGAAGCCGGCATCGACGTCGATGTTGCGGCGCGGCCGGTGTTCGTCGATTGAGAGCCGGGCCCTCAGTAGCTGCCGATGAACATCATGTGGCCGAGGCCGCCGAACAGCGCCGCCGCGACCAGCCAGATCATGGCGAGGATGAAGAAGGCCGGGATCGAGGCGATCGCCCATTTGACCATGAAGACAACCATCGACCAGAACGGCATCTTCACATCGGTCACGATCACGTGCTCGGCATTCGGGTCCATGGCTTTTCCCTGAATTTGGCGTTTCCGGGCGAGGATAGCGCGCCGGGGCGGTGGCGGCCAGCGGCCCGGCCGGCAACAAGCCGGGGATTGCCGCGCCGCCGCCGCGTGGCATACTGCGGCATCTGTAAATTGGTCTCTTTCGTCGCGCCGGCGACGCAGCCGGTGGCGCGACGCGCTTCGGAGCCCCCCAATGTCGTATGCCTTGACCCTGGCCGGAATTTCGCTGGCGAACCTGGTCGCCATCATCAGCCCCGGCCCCGCCTTTCTCCTCGTCACCCGCACCGCCGCCAGCCGCTCGCGCGCGGTCGGCCTCGCGACCGCGGTCGGTATCGCCTCGGCGACGACGCTTTGGGCGGCGGCCGCGACCTTCGGCGTCGACCTGTTCATGACCCGCTTCGCAACCGTCTACGGCATCGTGCAGCTTGTCGGCGGCGTCTATCTGATCTGGCTCGGCCTCATGGCCTGGCGCGCGGCCCGCGCCGCCCGCACCGCCGCGGCGG
>JAJYTL010000402.1 GCA_021793055.1 Pseudomonadota bacterium | reverse complement strand
TCTTGTGACCGCCGGCGGCGATGAAACGCACCAGCTCCGCCGGAGATATTTGCGTCGTCGCGGTATTTTCCAAGGGGTGGAAGTTGAGCGGCGAGATCTTCAGCATGGCGCGGTCGATGAGGACGCGCACGCGCGTCTCGCGATCGTTGATCAGGCCGAAGGGGGTGATCGCCTCGGGCGTCACGCCGAGCGCCTGCCACAAGATCTCGGGTGTCGCCGAACCGAGGCCCGGCGCGCCCACCGCGCGGGCCACCCGCTTCAACTCGAACAGGTGATCGGCGAGGCAGAGCAGAAGCCAGAGCTGGCCGTCGTTATCGGCGAGGAACAGGCATTTGGTATGGCCGCCGTTGAGCCGCCCGCGCAGCATGCGCGCCTCGGCCGCGGTGCGGATCGGCGGATGATAATGGGTGACCGTGGTCGTGCCGAGGTCATCCAGCCGTTGAAACAGCTCGGCAGGCGAAGCCGGCATCGTTCCCTCTCGACGTTTCGCGCATCATAACAAAATCGGGCCGCGGCCCGGAAGCCTCGGCGCGACGCGCGGCGGCGAAACCTTCGCCGGCCGCAATCTCCTTGACTCCCCGGGCGAGGTATAGAAAAGTTGCAAAAATTACTACATGTCGTGAAATTCGTGCCCGCCGCCCACTGAATGTTGTGAGTTGCGGGAGATTGCGTTTTTCCCGACCGAGGCGGGCCGAGAAAGGGACGGCGTGAGCGGCATGACTTCGCGGAACCAACAACAGGCCGGGCGTAACCAACAGCATGCGGGCCCGGTCGATGCCGCCGGGCGTCTTATCGTCGCCCTCGATCTGCCGAGCGTCGGTGAGGCCCGCGCCCTCGTCGCCAAGCTCGCGGGGGCGGTCTCGTTCTACAAGGTCGGGCTGCAGCTGCAGATGGCGCCCGGGGTCGAGGGCTTCATCCGCGAGCTGATCGACGGCGGCAACCAGGTCTTTCTCGACTACAAGTATTTCGACATCGGCGAGACGGTGGAAAAGGCGGTGCGCCGTGCCGCCGAATTCGGCGTCACTTTCCTCACCGTGCACGGCCAGGCCGAGATCATGCGCGCGGCGGCGCGCGGCAAGGCGGGCTCGGCGCTCAAGGTGCTTTGCGTCACCTTGCTGACCAGCCTCGACGCCGCCGACGTGAAGGAGCTTTTCGGCACCGAGATCGCGGTTAAGGATTTCGTCCTGGCGCGGGCCCGGAAGTCGTTCGAGAGCGGCTGCGACGGGGTCATCGCCTCGCCGGCCGAGGCGGCGGCGATCCGCGCGGCGATCCGCGGCGGCGACTTCCTCATCGTCACGCCGGGGGTGCGCCGCGCCAGCGACAGCACCCAGGACCACAAGCGCTCCGGCACGCCGGCCGCGGCCTTGGGCGATGGCGCCGATTACTTGGTGGTCGGCCGCCCGATCGTGCAAAGCGCGGACCCGGCCGCAGAGGCCCGCGCCTTCGTCAAGGAGATGCAGGCGGCGCTCGACGCGCGGGGGTGAGCGCGGCCTGCGCGCGGGACCGTTGCGTGAGTTCGGTAAGCGTGTGAGAGAAGGACAGCCATGACGATGAAACGGATCGGCTTGGCGCTTGCGGTGGCGGCGCTTCTCGGCTTGAGCGGCTGCGTGCCGCTGATGATCGCCGGCGCGGCGAGCGGCGCGGCAGCGGGCGGCTATGTCGCCTTCCAGACCAGCCAGGCAGCGCAACAAACCAGTCCGCCGCCGGTGCAATAAGGCGGCAGATCAGGTTTTGGATCGCTAAGCGGGATCAGGCGAGGCCGGCGGCGAGGCGGCGCGGGCGGGCCGGCGTTTTCGCGAGCGGATGCGGCGCCGGGCTTTCGGTTGCCGCCGGCGTGGCGAGCCAGTGATCGAAGAAGCCGTCGAGCCAGCGGCCGACATCGGCATCGACGCGGTCGCCGGTCTCGATCTGCGCCTCGCGCGATTGCGCGCCGGGCAGCACCAGCCGGTGCGCCGCGCGCACGGTCCAAAGCCGCATCATCTTGGCCGTGACCTCGGGGTGGAACTGGATCGCGTAGGCGCGGCCATAGCGGAACGCCTGGTTGGGGAAATAATGGCCGCTCGCCAAGGGCTCGGCGCCATGCGGCACGTCGAAGCCCTCGCCGTGCCATTCGTAGGCGCAAAGGCCCTCGGCATAGGCCTCGGGAAACAGGAACCGGCCCTCCGCCGTCGGGCGGATCGGGAAATAGCCGATCTCGTGCCAGCCGTCCGGGTGGCTTGAGACCTTGCCGCCCAAGGCGCGGCAGAGCATCTGCGCCCCGAGGCAGATGCCGAGAAACGGCTTGCCCGAGGCGAGCGCCACCGCGATCCAGTCGATCTCGGCGCGGATGAAGGGAAGATGATCGTCGTTGGCGCTCATCGGCCCGCCGAAAATCACCGAACCGGTATAGCCGTCGAGGGTTTTCGGCAGCGTATCGCCGAGCGCCGGCCGGCGCAGCTCAAGCGCGTAGCCGCGCGCCTTGAGCGCCGCGCCCACCCGACCGGGGTCGGATGTTTCCTGGTGGACGATGAGAAGAACCTTCTCCGACATGGGCTTGAACGATACTGTGCGGACCGGGCGAAGGGAAGACCCGCGCGCGGACCCCTCCATTGCGAGAATTGCAGATCGGTATGACGAAAGCCTTAAACAAGGCCCCGAACAAGACTTCGGGCGGCGACAAGAGCGGCGATAAGGGCGGCAACAAGAACAACAAGAAAAAGAATCGGGCCAAGCCGCGCCCCGCCGCATCCGATGGGCGCGCGCTCGCGCTCCGCTTCCTCGCCCTGGTGCTGCGCAAGAAACAGCCCTTGGATCAAGGCTTTGCCGGCGCGCTGGCAGCCGGCCCCGGGCTCGATACGCGCGATCGCGCCTTCGCCCGGCTGCTGGTGCTGACGACGTTGCGCCGGCTTGGCCAGATCGACGCCGTGATCGACCATTTTC
>JAJYTL010000401.1 GCA_021793055.1 Pseudomonadota bacterium | reverse complement strand
GGCGATAGAAGGCGTTGGATTCCTCGGCAGTCGAAAAGCCGGCGTATTGGCGGATCGTCCAGGGCCGATTCGCGTACATGCTGGCGCGCACCCCGCGCGTGAACGGAGCGAAGCCCGGCAGCGCCTCGGCCGCGCCGAGCCCGGCGAGGTCGGCCGCTGTATAGAGCGGCTTCACCGCGATGCCTTCGGGCGTGGCCCAGGTAAGCTCGTCCAAGCTCTTGCCGCGTAATTCCTTTTCGGCAAGCGCGCGCCATTCCTCAAGACCGGGTTTCCGCTGTTCCGTCATAATTCCGCCTTTTCGCAATGCAGCGGCAAAGTATGCGAGCGCCGCCCCCAGGGTGTCAAACCCCGCCATCAAACAGGTTTCACATTGAAACGCTTGCCAAAAGCCAAGCGCCCGGCCAATCTTGGCGGCGATGGTGATCCGTTCGGCGGCAGGCGAGACCCGCCGTGTGCTCGCGGTTCTCGGCCCCACCAATACCGGCAAGACGCACTTGGCGGTTGAACGGCTGCTTGCGCATCCGACCGGCGTGATCGGCCTGCCTCTCCGTCTCCTTGCGCGGGAAATTTACGACCGCATCGCTACTTTAAAGGGTGCGCAGTCGGTGGCCCTGGTCACCGGCGAGGAAAAGATCGTGCCGCTACACCCCCGCTGGTATGTTTGCACGGTCGAGTCCATGCCGCTCGACAAGAGCTTCGATTTCGTCGCCATCGACGAGATCCAGCTCATCGCCGATCCCGAACGCGGCCATGTCTTCACCGAGCGCCTGCTTGGCGCGCGCGGCCGCTTCGAGACCATGCTGCTCGGCTCGGACACGGTGCGCGGGCTGATCCGGCGCCTAGTGCCGGAAGCCGAATTCGTCACCCGCCCGCGCTTTTCCCGGCTCACCTACGCCGGCCCGAAGAAGCTCTCGCGGCTGCCGCGGCGCACCGCCATCGTCGCCTTCTCGGCGCAGGATGTCTATGCCATCGCCGAGTTGGTGCGCCGCCAGCGCGGCGGCGCCGCCGTCGTGCTCGGCGCCTTGAGCCCGCGCACGCGCAATGCCCAGGTCGCCATGTACCAGAACCGCGAGGTCGATTACCTGGTGGCGACCGACGCCATCGGTATGGGCCTCAACATGACCGTCGACCATGTCGCCTTCGCCGGCTTGCGCAAGTTCGACGGCCAGATATCGCGCGAGCTGACGGCGGCCGAGGTGGCGCAGATCGCGGGCCGCGCCGGCCGCCACCTAAACGACGGCACCTTCGGCGTCACCGCCGAGCTCGGCCCCCTGGACCCGGAGCTCGTGACTAAGGTCGAGGAACACCGTTTCGAGGCGGTGGCCAAGGGCCGATGGCGCAACCACCGCCTCGCCTTCACCTCTCTGCGCGATCTCCTGCGCGATCTCGACCGCGCGCCGCCGCTCGATTGCTTGACCCGCGGCCGCGAGGCCGACGACCACGTGGCGCTCCGCCAACTCGCCGGCGATGACGAAATCCGCGACATCGCGCACGACCGCGCCATGGTCCGCCTGCTCTGGCAGGTCTGCCAGATTCCGAACTTCCGCAAGAGCGGCCCCGGCGGCCATGTCCGCTTCCTCGGCGGCCTCTACCACCACCTCGCCGCCGGCGACGGCGTCTTGCCGACCGATTGGGTGGCCCGCCACGTCACCGCGCTCGACCGCGTCGAAGGCGATATCGAGACCCTGGCCGAGCGCATCGCCCATATACGCGTCTGGACTTTCGTCTCGCACCGCGCCGATTGGCTGAAGGACGCGCGCGGCTGGCAAGCGCGGACGCGGGCGATCGAGGATCGGCTTTCGGACGCGCTCCACGACAAGCTGACGCAGCGTTTCGTCGACCGGCGCACCGCGGTTCTGCGCCAGAAACTGCGCGACCGCGATCGGCTCTATGCCGCGGTCGGCGCCGACGGCGAGGTGACGGTCGAGGGCCAATACGTCGGCCGCCTTTCCGGCTTTGCCTTCGCCCCCGACCAGACGGCCGCCGGCGCCGACGGCAAGGCGCTCCGCGCCGCCGCCAACCGCGCCCTCGCGCTCGAGCTTAAGGCCCGCGCCCGCGCCCTGATCCGGGCCGAGGACGACGAGATCACGCTGAGCGACCATGGCCGCCTGCGCTGGCAGGAGGGAACCCTGGCGCGGCTGGTCGCGGGACCGAGCGCGCTCAAGCCGGTGATCCGGCTGATCGCCGCCGACGCCCTGGACGAGCCGATCCGCCGCCAAGTCGAGGCCCGGCTTCAGGGCTGGCTCGAACGTCACATCGAGACCGGCCTGCGGCCGCTCTTCCGTCTCATCCAGGCCGATTTCGCCGGCGCCGCGCGCGGCCTTTGCTTCCAGCTCGGCCAGGCGCTCGGCGCCCTGCCCCGCGCCGCCGCCGAGGCGCAGATCAAGACGCTTGGCGCCGGCGACCGCCAGCGGCTGAAAAAGCTCGGACTCCATTTCGGCCGCGTGCATGTGTTCCTGCCGGCGCTGCTGAAACCGCGCGCCGCCCGCCTCGCCCTGCTGCTGGCGGCGATCCATCAGCGCCGCCCCGTGCCGGCGCCGTTACCGCCGGGCCGGGTGTCGTTCCGCGCCGATGCCGAAACCTCGGACGCCGCCTGGCGGGCGGCCGGTTTCTGCCGCTCGGGCACCATTGCCGTCCGTCTCGACATCCTAGAGCGGATCGCCGCCCTGGCGGCGCGGCGCGAGCAAGGCGGCCGGCTCGATCCCAGCCCCGAGTTCAGCGCCCTGGCCGGCTGCAAGGCGGCGGACCTGCCGATGATTCTCGGCCTTCTCGGCTACCGCGCGGAAAGCTCGGCCACGGGGCTCCGCTTCCGCCGCCGGAAATCGCCGCCCGAGCGCGCGCCCGAACGCGCCGCCCGAGCCGAATCCCCCTTCGCCAAACTGAAGGAGCTGTCATTGGGATGAGCGAGGACTCGATCCGCCTCGACAAAT
>JAJYTL010000400.1 GCA_021793055.1 Pseudomonadota bacterium | reverse complement strand
GAATTAAAGTCATGACGCCAACGAACGAGAACAGGGAGGCTTAACTCTGTTTACCTGGCCGCTGCTTTGGGCGCAGCTCTTCAATGGTCTCGTGCTCGGGGCATTGCTGATCCTTGTGGCGATGGGCCTCACGATCGTGTTCGGGACCTTGGGCGTGGTCAACTTCGCCCATGGCGCCCTGTACATGATCGGGGCCTATGCCGGCTACGTCGCGTATCTTCATACCCATTCCTTTATCCTCGCGATGACCTCGGGGGCAGGGGTCGTTCTCTTGGTTGGCGTCGCCTTGGAGCGAGGGTTGATACGCTACTATTACGCGCGACCACCGGAGGATCAGATTCTTGTCACCTTCGGTTTGTCGATCGTGCTGGTCGAGGTTGTCCGCTTGATCTTCGGCGGCGTCTCGCGCCGCACCGAGGAGCCCGTGTGGGGCCACGGCATCGTCAATCTCGGCTTGCTCTATTATCCGAAGTATCAGGTCGAGGTGCTCGGCATCGTCGCCCTCACGCTCTTGGTCATCTACCTGATCCTCTATCGCACCAAGCTCGGCTTGATCGTGCGCGCCGGGATCGAGGACCAGCTGATGGTCAACATACTCGGCATCAACGTCACCCGGACCTTTCTTCTGGTCTTCGGGCTCGGCGCGATGGCGGCGGGCTTCGCCGGCGTCATCAACGCGCCGATCGTCAGCGTCGATCCGGACATGGGCGCGCCCATCCTGATCCAGTGTTTCGTGGTCATCGTCATTGGCGGCGTCGGCTCGTTTTGGGGCGCCGTGGTCGGCGGCCTGATCGCCGGCGAGACCCTCTCGCTCACCACCATGGTGGCGCCCGACTACGCCCAGGTCATGCTGTTTGCGGCGATGGCCTTCATCCTCATTGTGCGGCCCCAGGGCCTCTTCGGCGTAAAAACGCGAGAATGAACGGATTGCCCCCCGGCGCGCCGAAGCGCGTCTCCCATTGGCTTCCGCTGACTGTGGCGGCCATTGGCCTGATCATTTTTCCTTTCGCGTTTCCGCTCATGGCCGGCACCACCGACATGGCAGACCGCATCCTGGTCTGGGGCCTGTTCGGACTCGGCTTCGACATCCTGTTCGGCTATACCGGGCTGCTTTCCTTCGGCCAAGCGGCGTTTTTCGGCGTCGGCGGATTCACCACGGCTTTTCTGCTCACCAGCGGCGTGGTGTCGAGCACCTTCCTCGCGATCCTCGCGGGCGTAGTTGCGGCGGCGATCCTCGGCACGGTGATCGGCCTCTTGTCGCTGCGCCGCTCGGGCATCTATTTCGCGATGTTGACGCTGGCCTTCGGCGAGATGGCGTTCTTCCTCGAGAATTCGCCCTTGAGTCACTGGACCGGCGGCGAGAACGGCCTGCCGGGGGTGCCGAAGCCCAACGTCTCGCTTGGTTTCACCACCATTCAGTTGCATTCGGGCCTCGCCATCTACGCCTTCATCGCCGCGTTCTTCTTCGTCGGTTTCTGGCTCGCGCGGCGCATCATCCATTCGCCCTTCGGCATGGTGCTGCGCGCGATTCGCGAAAACGTCGAGCGCGCCGGCGCCGTCGGTCACGACGTGCTGCGCTACAAGCTCATGGCCTTCGTCATCGCCGCGATCTACGGCGGCCTCGCCGGCGGCCTGCTCGGCCTCCTGCAGGGCTACATGCCGCCGGACGCCTTCTATCTCGACACCTCGGGGCAGCTCGTCATTCAGACCGTGATCGGCGGTGCCGGGACGCTGATCGGGCCCTTGGTCGGCGCGGCGATTCGGATCTACCTCTATCAGACCCTGCAATTGATCCCCGGACTCGGCGGCGCCTGGGCGCTGATCCTCGGGTTGGTTTTCGTCGTCCTGATCACCACGCTGCGCCAAGGCATCGTCGGCGGCATCGTGCAATTCTGGAACGGCCGCCGGGCCAAGGCCGAGGCGGTAGCGACGCCAGAGGACGAGGCGCCGGTGCCGGAGCTTCCGCTGCCGCCCCGCGTCAAGCCCGATTTCAGCAAGCCGCCGATCCTCGAGGCTCGCGATCTCTCGAAGCATTACGGCGGGCTGTTCGCCGTCGACAAGGTTTCCTTCTCGGTGGTCGAAGGCGAGACCCGCGCGGTGATCGGCCCGAACGGCGCCGGCAAGAGCACCTTCTTCAAGATGCTGGCGGGGGCGGTGCCCGCCACCGAAGGCGACGTCTATTTCGCCGGCGAGCGCGTCACTGGGCTCGACGACATCCGTATCTGCCAGCGCGGCATGGTGCGGAGCTTTCAGATCACCCAGATATTCCCGCATCTTAGCGTGCGCGAGAACGTCGTCATCGCGGCTTTGGCGCGCCAGCGCGGCAAGTTCCGCCCCGACTTCCTGTCCCGGATCGATCGCGTGCCGGGGCTGGACGATCTGGTGGCCGAGACCCTCGCCGCCGTGGCGCTGACCTCGCGGTCCGAGGTCCTGGCGAGCCATCTCGCCTATGGCGAGAAACGCCGCCTCGAAGTCGCATTGGCGCTCGCGACCAAGCCGCGGATCCTGCTGCTCGACGAGCCGGCGGCCGGCATGAGCCCGTCCGAGCGCGCCGACACCGTGCGCCTTCTGAAGCGGATTGCGGCCGGCGTCACCATCGTGATCGTCGAGCACGACATGGATCTCGTGTTCGAACTTGCGGATCGCGTGACCGTGCTTTCCGAAGGCCGCAAGATCGCCGAGGGTGAGCCGGCGGAAATTCAGAACAACCCCGTTGTGCGGGCGGCCTATCTGGGTGGCGAGACGACATATGAGCCTGCTTGAAGTCGACGGCATCAATACCTACTACGGCGAGGCACATGTCCTCTTCGACATCTCGCTGCATGTCGAGCAGAACGAGGTGGTGGCGTTGCTCGGCCGCAACGGCGCCGGCAAGACGACGACGCTGAAGACCATCATGGGCGTGATGGCGCCGCAGTCGGGAACCATCCGC
>JAJYTL010000399.1 GCA_021793055.1 Pseudomonadota bacterium | reverse complement strand
ATCCTTGCGCAGCACCGGCAGATCGACCGCTACCCGCGCCGCCCTCAGGTATTCGTCCTCGCCCTGGAAGTAGGGCCGGTCGGTGAGCACCGAAAGACAGGTCGCGCCGCCCGCCGCATAGGCTCTGGCCAGGCTCGGCGGGTCGAAATCGGCGCGGATCAAGCCTTTTGAGGGTGACGCCTTCTTGATCTCGGCGATCAGGCCATAGCCCTTGGCCGCGGCGGCGGCGAGGGCGCGGCGAAAGCCGCGCGGGGGGGCCGCCGCGCGGGCCAGGGCATCGGTCGCGGCGAATGAGCGTGCCGCCTTTCGTTCCGCGATATGGCAGCGCTTTTGGTCGCAGATCTCGCGCAGCACGTCAGCCACGGTCAGGCTCCGGGTTGCGGCGCCGCAGCGTCGGCCCGGACCGATCCGCGGCTCTCGGCGGCGCCGTTGGTGATTTGGATCACCCGGGCCAGCGTCTCGCGGGCGGCGCCGCTCTCGATGGCCTGGCCGGCGAGGCGCACGCCTTCCTTTAGACTTGCGGCTTGGCCGGCGATGATCAGTCCGGCGGCGGCATTGAGGCAGACCACGTCGCGGAGCGGACTTGGCTCGTTGTTGAGCAGACCGCGAATGGCGCGGGCATTGCTTTCCGGGTTGCCGCCCTTGAGGTCGGCTGCCCGACAGGGCTCGAGCCCCGCTTCTTCCGGGGTCACTTGAAAGGTATGGATGCGGCCCTGAACCAGCTCGGCGACGAAGCTCGGGCCGGTGGTGGTGATTTCGTCCAACCCGTCCGAGCCATGCACCACCCAGACCCGCTCGGCGCCCAGATTGGCCAGGACTTGCGCCATCGGTTGCACCCATTTGCGCGCGAAGACGCCGAGAAGCTGCCGTTTCGTGCCGGCGGGGTTGGACAGCGGGCCGAGCAGGTTGAAAATCGTGCGCGTACCGAGCTCGGCTCGGGTTGGTCCGACGGCGCGCATCGCGCCGTGATGGCGGGGCGCCATGAGGAAGCCGAAATTGGCCTCCCAGAGCGAGCGCTCGACGAGCTCGATGTCGCAGTCGATCTTGACCCCGAGGGCGGCGAGCACGTCGGCCGCGCCGCTTTTTGACGATTGCGCCCGGTTGCCATGCTTGGCCACCGGCACGCCCAGAGCGGCGATGACGAGGGCTGCCGCCGTCGAGATGTTCCAGGTGCCGGCATTGTCGCCGCCGGTGCCGCAGGTATCGATGGCGCCTGGCGGCGCCTTGATCGGCAACACCCGGGCGCGCATCGCCATGGCGCCGCCGGTGATCTCGTCGACGGTTTCGCCGCGGACGCGGAGCGCCATGAGAAAGGCGCCCATCTGCGCCGGCGTCGCTTCGCCCGCCATCATCGCATCGAAGGCGGCCTTGGCCTCGTCGAGGGCCAGCTCCTCGCCGGTTGCGAGCTTGGCGATCAAGCGCTTGAAGGTGGCACCGGCCATGCTCACGCGGGCACCCGCTCGGCGATCGTCAGGAAGTTCTTGAGCAGCGCGTGGCCGTGTTCCGAGGCGATGCTCTCGGGATGGAACTGGACGCCGAAGATCGGCAGGGCCCGATGGCTGAGCCCCATGATCAGCCCGTCCTCGGTTTCGGCGTCGATCCGCAGCGCCTCCGGAAAGGTGGCGCGGTCGACGACCAGGGAATGATAGCGCGCCGCCTGAAAATCCTGCGGCAGGCCGGCGAACACCCCCTGGCCATTGTGGTGGATGCGGGCGGTCTTGCCATGCACCGGATGGGGGGCCCGAACGATGCGCCCGCCGAACGCCTGGCCAATCGCCTGATGGCCGAGGCAGACGCCGAGGATCGGCACGCGGCCCGCCGCCTTGTGGATCAGGTCGAGGCAGATACCGGCGCGGTCGGGATCGCAGGGGCCGGGCGAGAGCACGATGCCCTCGACGCCGGCCGCCAATACCGTTTCCGGGGTGACCGCGTCGTTACGCCAGACCTTCACCTCGGCGCCGAGCTGGCCCAGATAGTGCACGAGGTTGTAGGTGAAGCTGTCGTAGTTGTCGATCAGGGCCAGCATCCAGGCGATCCTTGTGTAGGCACGGAACTTGCTACGATGCAGTCGATGCATACGGTTTGGTCCAATTCTTGTAGCAGTAAACCGCGGTGGGGACAAACCGGGAGCTTTAAATTCCGGGAGCTTGAGCGATGACGACCTTGCCCTATCTCGAAGTCCGGGTTCGTTCGGCGGAAGAACGCGATCTCGCCGCCGTCACCCGGATTTATGGCCATCACGTCATGACGGGAACCGGCAGCTTTGAGGAAACGCCGCCCGAGCGTCGCGAGATCAAGGCCCGATTCGAGGCCGTGCGCGCGGTTGGTCTGCCCTATCTGGTGGCGGAACTGGGCGGCCGCGTCGTCGGCTACGCTTACGCCGGCCTCTACCGCCAGCGTTCGGCCTACCGCTTCACGGTCGAGGATTCGGTCTATGTCGCTCCGGATTGCATGGGCCGCGGCGTTGGCCGGCTGCTGCTTCGGCGCGTGGTGATGGGCTGCGGCCGGCTCGGCTATCGGCAAATGCTCGCCCTGATCGGCGACAGCGGCAACGACCGCTCGATCCGCCTCCATGCCAACCTCGACTTCAAACATGTCGGCGTGCAGAGCGCGGTCGGCTTCAAGTTCGGCCGCTGGCTCGACGTCGTCGTCATGCAGCGTGCCCTGGGAGCAGGCGGCGCGAGCCTGCCCGGCGAGGACCCGTTACGGCCGCTCCGCGGCGGCTAGAGCCGGGCGCACCGGCAGAGGAACGGGCGCGGCGCCGAGCGCGCAATTGCCACGGCGCCGGCATGCCTTTATCGTCAGGTGCGAATCCCGGCTGGCGGACGCCGGCCGGTGGTGAAAGAGCGGAAAAAACTCAAGGTCCGGAGGAAGGGCATGGCGGGCGGGTGCGTCGACGACAAGGTGATCCTGGTAACCGGCGCGGGGCGCGGCATCGG
>JAJYTL010000398.1 GCA_021793055.1 Pseudomonadota bacterium | reverse complement strand
GGCACGATCGAGCTCGCCGACAGCGTCTTCGGACTTGAGGTGCGGTCCGACATCCTGCAGCGCATGGTTGTCTATCAGCTCGCCAAGCGCCAGGCCGGCACGCACAAGTCGAAGACCTACGGCGAGGTCAAGGGCTCGACGGCGAAGATCTACAAACAGAAGGGCACCGGCCGCGCCCGGCACGGCGCCAAGCGCGCGCCGCAGTTCCGCGGCGGCGGCAAGGCCTTTGGCCCAGTGGTGCGCTCGCATGCGATCGATCTGCCGAAGAAGGTCAGAAAGCTCGCGCTGCGCACCGCCCTTTCGATGAAGCAGTCTGAAGGCAAGCTGGTGGTGCTCGACGACGGCAAGCTGGCCGAGGCGCGCACCAAGACGCTGGCCGAGGCGCTGTCGAAGTTCGGCTGGGGTTCGGTGTTGATTGTCGACGGTCCGGAAGTGGACGCCAACATGAGGCGCGCCGCCGGCAACCTGAAGGGCGTCGATCTGCTGCCGCAGCAGGGGGCCAACGTCTACGACATTCTTCGCCGCGACACGCTGGTGTTGACGCGGGCTGCGGTCAGCGAGCTTGAGGCGCGACTGAAATGAACCGCGAGAAAATCTACGACACGATCCTTTCACCGGTCGTGACCGAGAAATCGACCCGCATTTCGGAGCATAACCAGGTGATGTTCCGGGTCGCGATGACCGCGACCAAGCCGGAGATCAAGGCGGCGGTCGAGGACCTGTTCAAGGTCAAGGTGATTGGGGTCAACACGATGCGCGTGAAGGGCAAGGTGAAGCGCTTCCGCAACCGGCTCGGACAGCGGTCCGATTGGAAAAAGGCGATCGTGACCCTGGCCGAAGGCCAAAGCATTGATGTGACGACGGGACTCTAGGCCATGGCATTGAAAACCTTTCGTCCGGTAACGCCGTCGCAGCGCGGCCTGGTCCTGGTGGATCGGTCGGGGCTGTGGAAGGGCAAGCCCGTCAAAACCCTGACCGAGGGCAAGACTTCGAGCGGCGGGCGCAACAACACCGGGCGCGTGACATCGCGCTTTCGCGGCGGCGGGCACAAGCAGCGCTATCGAGTCGTCGATTTCCGGCGCCGCAAGTACGACGTGACGGCGACGGTGGAGCGCCTGGAATACGATCCCAACCGGACCGCGTTCCTCGCCCTGATCAAGTATGCCGATGGCGAGCTCAGCTATATCCTGGCGCCGCAGCGGCTCAAGGCCGGCGATCAGGTGGTGTCGGGCGAGAAGGCCGATGTCAAGCCGGGCAACGCGATGCCGATGAAGGCGATCCCGGTCGGCACCATCGTGCACAACATCGAGCTGAAGGTCGGCAAGGGCGGCCAGCTCGCGCGCTCGGCCGGCTGCTACGCCCAGGTGATCGGGCGCGATGCCGGGTATGTGCAGCTTCGCCTGTCGTCCGGAGAGCTTCGCATGGTGCGCGCGGAGTGCATGGCCACAATCGGCGCGGTGAGCAACCCGGATCAGCAGAACATCAAGATCGGCAAGGCCGGGCGCAAGCGCTGGCTGGGCCGCCGGCCGCACAATCGTGGCGTGACGATGAACCCGATCGACCATCCGCATGGCGGCGGCGAAGGCCGCACCTCGGGCGGCCGGCACCCGGTGACGCCTTGGGGCAAGCCGACCAAGGGCAAGCGGACGCGGAACAACAAGGCGACGCAGAAGTACATCATTCGGCGTCGGCCTGCGAACCGCAAAACTTCGTAAGGAGAAAGAAGCGTGGCGCGTTCGGTATGGAAAGGCCCGTTCGTTGACGGCTATCTCTTGCGCAAGGCCGAAGCCAGCCGCGAGTCCGGCCGCAAGGAGATCATCAAGACCTGGTCGCGGCGGTCGACCATTCTGCCGCAGTTCGTCGGTCTGACTTTCGGGGTCTACAACGGGCACAAGTTCCTGCCGGTTTTGGTGACGGAAGACATGGTCGGTCACCGGCTGGGTGAGTTCTCGCCGACGCGGACCTTTCATGGTCACGCCGCCGACAAGAAGGCGAAGAGGAAATAGCCATGGGCAAACAGACCAGAGAGCGCCGGCTGGCCGAAAACGAGGCGCGCGCCGTCGCGCGCATGCTGCGGATCAGTCCGCGCAAGCTCGGCGTGGTGGCGGGCCTGATCCGCGGGAAGCCGGTGAGCGCGGCGCTTGCCGATCTCGCTTTCTGCCCGCGGCGCATCGCGCATGACGTGCGCAAGACGCTGCAGTCGGCGATCGCCAATGCGGAGAACAACCATCAGCTCGACGTCGATCAGCTCATGGTGGCGGAGGCGTCGGTGGGCAAGGCCGCGGTGATCCGGCGCTGGCAGCCGCGCGCGCGCGGTCGCGTCGGCCGGATCGAGAAGTTTTACAGTCATTTGACGATTGTCGTGCGCGAGCACGCGCCGGCAAGCGAGGAGGCGGCCTGATGGGTCAAAAAGTCAATCCGGTCGGGCTGCGTCTCGGCATCAACCGCACCTGGGATTCGCGCTGGTACGCGAATCACCACGACTACGCGGGTCTGCTGCACGAAGACAACAAGATCCGGCGTTATCTTGAGGAGCGCTTGGCGCAGGCCGGCGTTAGCCGTATCGTCATCGAACGTCCGGCGAAGAAGGCCCGCATCACCATCCATTCTGCGCGGCCCGGGGTCGTGATCGGCAAGAAGGGCGCCGATATCGAGAAGCTGCGCTCGGCCCTGGCGGCGATGACCAATTCCGAGGTCCATCTCAACATCGTCGAGATCCGCAAGCCGGAAATCGACGCGAAGCTGGTGGCCGAGAACCTGGCGCAGCAGCTGGTGCGGCGCATCGCCTTCCGGCGCGCCATGAAGCGGGCGGTGCAGTCGGCGATGCGGCTCGGCGCCCAGGGCATCCGCATCAATTGCGGCGGCCGCCTCGGCGGCGCCGAGATCGCGCGCATGGAATGGTACCGCGAGGGCCGCGTGCCGCTGCATACGCTGCGCGCGGATA
>JAJYTL010000397.1 GCA_021793055.1 Pseudomonadota bacterium | reverse complement strand
AGCGCCGCCAACGCCGCCAAACACCCCGCATGCCGGCGAACCTTCCGGCCAACCTCGTGCTTCCCGACGGCACCGTCATCCCAGGCCGAGTGGTCGATCTCTCGGTCGGCGGCGCCGCTTTCGTCTCCCGCCTGACGATTCCGCCTATCCCGCGCGATGCCTCGTTGCGCCTTCGCGTGCAGAACAAATCACTCGGTCGCCGCAGCGATCTGAAGGTCGTGGCGCGCAGCCGCGGCCGCTCTCTCGGCCTCGCCTTCGCGGTCGAAGACGACGAGGCCCTCAAGGAAGTGGTTTCTCTCGTCCATGGCGACAGCGAACGCTGGAAGAACTTTTGGGACTCTCGTCTCAAGCCGGTCGGCGTGCTTCGCTCGTTGGTTATTCTGGTCCTGCGCGGCATAGTGAACTTCGGTCGTTATCTCGCGCAGACCACGCGATACCTCATCCGCGAAGCGCCGTTCATTGCCCGCCACCTTCAAGCGCTGCCCGCCCAGGCGCCTATGGCGGCCTCGCGTGTCGGCCGCGGCGGTGCACGACGTATCGCCCCACTCTGGCGCCTGGTCGCGCTGTACGTCATCGGCAAGGACACGCCGGTCTCCCCGCGAAAAGAGTAGATCATGCCGGATTTCTTGTTCACTTTCGCGTTGCTCGGCCGGCGGTTTCTTCGCCGGGCGATCGCCGTGCCGAAACGGCGCCCGTCCCGCAGCGCCGTTGCCGCGCTGGTCTTTTGCCTCCTGCCCGGCTCCGCGATCGCCGTGGCGCAGACATCGTCTCGCGCCCCCGTCATCCAGACTGCGCCGCAAGCCGGCACCAACCCGGCTCCCGCACAAGCCAATGCCGCATCGTCGGCCGTGCCGCCGGCGGCCGTCGCGCCCTGGTCTCGGACCTTCGAATTGCAGACATTCATGCCGCAGCCGGCGCCGATCACGCTACACAATTCCTTCGATACCGTGGACCTGCCGATCCCGCTTGCCTCGCGGCTCGAGGTCACGGCGGCGACGCTTCATCTCGCCTTCACCAACTCGACGGCGCTCCTACCCCGCCGTTCGCAGCTCCGGGTCCTCATAAACGGCGCCGTGGTGGCGCAAATCCCGCTTAGCCCGAGCCAACCGAACGTCCGCGCCGACATCTCCATTCCGCCGGCGCTGCTGACATACGGCTTCAACAGGCTGACCTTCGATGTTGCGCAGCACTACACCGACCAGTGCGAGAATCCCGGCGCGCCCGAGCTCTGGACCCAGATCAACACCGCGAAATCCACCCTCGTCATCACCGGCCACCTGTTGCCGCTCGCGGCGCCCAATCTCTCGGCCCTCGGCGAGTTCCTCGGACCCAATATCGGCGACACGCAGCATTTCGTGCTCCTGACCGCGACGCCGACGCTTTCCAACGCGGAACTCCGCTGGGGCGCTATTCTGTCGGAGGCCGTGGGCCTCCATTTGCAATACACGCCCGCGCACATCACCTGGGCGGTCGCCCGTCCCACCGGTCATCTCGCCGCCAACGCCACCACGCCGCAAATCGACGAAAGCGAGATCGCCGGTCACGATGGCGTTCTCTTCGGCACCGAGGCCGAGCTCGCGCCGCTTCTGCCGCCGGCAATCCGCAAACAGATCACCAACGGCTTTCTCGGCATCTATACGCTGAACTCCGACCCCACCCATTTTCTCCTCGTCGTCTCGGGCAGAACACCGAATGAGGTGACCCGCGCGGCGGTCGCGCTGTCGGTGATGAACTCGCCGATCGCCGATGCGCCGACGGCGCTGATCGACCGGCTGTATCTGCGCAAGGAGGCCTTTTTCTATCCCAACGCGCGGCTGCACCAAGGACACAGCTACAGCTTCGCGGACATCGGGTTCAGAACCGGAACCCTGAAGGGCAGCTCGCCGGCACGCTACAAGCTGCACTTCACGCTTTCCCCTGACCTCTATGCACCTCAATCGGCCAATGTGCGCCTCGGCCTGAACTTCGCCTACGGCGCCAATCTGCGCTCCGATTCCGTGCTCAACATCTATCTCAACGACAAGTTCAATCAGGCGATCCGCCTGGACAATCCGAATGGCGCGGTGTTTCGCGACTACGACATTTACATTCCCTTACGCGACTTCCAGCCCGGCGCCAATACTTTGACCTTCGAGGCAGTGATGGTTCCCCTCATCACCTCGATGAGCGGCCAGTGCGCGACTTCACAGGCGAACAATCTGCTTTTCACCCTCTTCGACGCCTCGCGGCTGGCCTTTCCCCCCGCCCAGCACTACACCGCGCAACCCTCCTTGAAGCTCTTCGCCCATACCGGATTCCCCTATGGCCACGTACCCTTCGGGGCCGACACCGCGGTGCGCGTCGCCGGCCATAACCCGCAAGTGGTCAGCGCAGCCTGGACGCTTCTGGCTAAGATCGCGCAAATCAACGACCACGCCCTGCCGCTCGCCGATGTCGCATTCGCAGGGCGGCCAAGCGATCGCCACGTCATCATGGTCGGTACCATCCACGACATCAGCCCCGAGATCCTTGCCAAGGCACCGATCGATCTCAGCCATACCGCGACGCTCGCCTATCCGGCGAACAACACCGAGGAAGGCAATTTCGCCAACGCGACCTTCATGCAAAGCTTGCAGATTCTCTATGACCGGCTTCTGGCACAGGGCGCACGCGGCGCGGAGACCCCAACCGAGCGCTTGATCGGTCAGGTGACGGTCGGGCAATCGGGAATCATCGAAGGCCTGGCATCTCCCTGGGCGGCGAACCGGACCATGACCGTCTTCGCCGCCGCGACCCCGCAAGCCTTGCTCGCACGCATGCAGAACCTCGTCGAGCCCGACTATTGGTATCAACTCGCCGGCACCGTCGCGATGTGGCAGGCGCCGCAAAAGAACATGTTCACCGAGCGCGCCGGCCCGGTCTTTCACGTCGGCCAAGTGAACCCGATCAATTTCGCCCGTTATTACCTGTCCGCCTACCCGCT
>JAJYTL010000396.1 GCA_021793055.1 Pseudomonadota bacterium | reverse complement strand
CTCGCGGCCGCGCAGCTCGCGCCGCATGATCTTTCCGGTCGCTGTCTTGGGCAGGCTGTCGAGGAACTGTATCCGCCGCGGATACTTGTAGGGCGCCGTGAGGCGCTTGACGTGATCTTGAATTTCGCGCGCCAACGTCTCGCTCGCCGCCGCGCCGTCGCGCAAGACGATAAACGCCTTCACCACCTCGCCACGCTCGGCATCGGGGCTGGCGACGACGGCACATTCCTGCACGGCCTCGTGCTCCAGGATCGCGTTCTCGACCTCGAGCGGCCCGATGCGATAACCCGCCGAATTGATCACGTCGTCCGCCCGCCCCTGATAGAAGACGTAGCCGTCCTCGTCCTGGCTCCCGAGATCGCCGGTAATGAACCAGTCCCCATCCGGTCCCCGCACGATATTGGCCGCCGTGCGATCGGGATCCTCGTAGTAGCCCAGCATCACTTGCGGGTTGGGCAGACCGACGGCGATATTGCCGGTCGCGCCGGTCGGCACGCGCCGGCCCTGATCGTCCAGGATCGCGATCATCGTGCCGGGGCTCGCGAGCCCCATCGATCCGATCTTGATCGGCGTGCCGCGATAATTCAGCACTGTCATCAGGGTCTCGGTCTGGCCGTAGGCCTCGTGGATACGAATCCCCGTCAGCTCTTGCCAGCGCTCAAGGATGACCGGGTTGAGCGCCTCTCCGGCGGAAACGGCATGCCGCAATGCCGAGAGATCGTGGCTCCGGACGTCCTCCCGGATTAGCCGATAGAACTCGGTCCCCGCCGCGCAAAACACCGTCACGCAGTACCGCGCCAGCATTTCGAGTCGCCGCTTCGGCTCGAAAGGGCCGTTGTAGAACACGACTGCGGCGCCGCGGCTCCACGGTCCGAACAGAATGCTGGTTCCAGCCTTGCTCCACCCCGTGTCGGCCGTGCACCACATGACGTCGCGTTCGCCGAGATCGAGCCAATAGGCGGCCGAGACCTCCCAAGCGAAGAGGGCCCGCGCCGCATGCGCGACGCCTTTCGGATGCCCGGTCGACCCCGAGGTGTAATAGAGGATCGCCATATCGCCCGCTGCCGTGTCGACCGCGTCGAAGCGGCCGTCGGCAGCCGCCATCGCGGCGCCGAACCCCTCCCATCCGGCCGGCAGCGGCGTGGCCCCATCCTCGGTCGCGATGCGAACCGCGAGCGGCGCGCCGAGACCGGAAAATTTCGCAGTATTGGCCGCCGTCGTCACCACCGCCTTGGCGCCCGAATGCTGCGCGCGATAGGCGACATCGCGCTCCGTCAGCATGTCGATGCAGGGAATCGGAACGGCACCGAGCTTGAGCGCACCGACAAGCGCGATCTGCCATTGCGGCAGGCGCGGCAGCATGACGATGATCCGGTCGCCCTTGCCCACGCCCCGCGCCCGCAACAGACTGGCAAAGCGGCTGCTGAGCCGCGACATGTCGCCGTAGGTATAGCGTTCCTCGGCACCTGAAGCATCACACCAGATCAGCGCCAGCCTGTCGGGTTCCTTGGCTGCGCGAGCGTCGACCACATCCCGGCCGAAATTGAACGTCGCGGGCACGTCCCAGCGAAATCTGTCATAGACGTCCCGATAGGTCGTCATCTCCGGCAACCGCATGCCCTGTATCTCCCAAGTCGTTTCCCCGCGCCGATCGCGCAGGACTTCCCCAGCGTCACCTTTTATAGCGGACGGCGGCGCGCGCGCCCGTCTTCATCCGGCTTTTCAGCCCGCGCGTCACGCCGGCTGTCGCCCGCCATTCTGCTCATTGAGACGGCCCATCGCTCAGCGACCGCCCATCTTCGTCTTCAGTATCCGCCGGGCGATGCTCCACCGATGCACCTCGGAAGGACCGTCGTAGATGCGGAAGGGCCGCACTTCCCGAAACAACCGCTCGACAATCGTGTCGCCAGTGACGCCAAGTCCGCCCAGAATCTGCATGCTGCGGTCGACCACCCGCCAGATCGCCTCGGAGCAGATCACCTTGGCCATGCTCGACTCGTGCCCTGCCCTCTCGCCCTGATCGAGAAGCCACGCCGTATGCCAAATGACCAGGCGGCTGGCATGAATGTCCATCTCGTTGTCAGCCAGCATGAACCCAACGCCTTCATGCTCGCCGATCGGCTTGCCGAACGCGACCCGTCGGCCGGCATAGCTGGCAGCAACGTCATGCGCGCGGCAAGCCGCGCCGAGCCAACGCATGCAATGAGTCAGCCGCGCCGGCGCGAGCCGCACCTGGGCATAGCGAAACCCCTCACCAACCTGCCCGAGCACATCTGTCTCAGCCACCCGCAAGCCTTTGAAGCGCACCACGCCATGGCCGCCGGGGAACGCTTGATCCAGGGTATCGAGCGTGCGCTCGACGGTGATTCCCGGCGCATCCATGGGCGACAGGAACATCGTCGCGCCGCCGCTCTCCTCGTCCCTGGCCATCACGATGCAAAGCGCCGCCCCCTCGGCGCCGCTGATCAGCCATTTGACGCCGTCGACGACGAAATGATCGCCCTCGCGCCGCGCCGTCGTCCGCAACAGCGACGGATCCGCGCCAGCGCCCGGCGGCGGTTCCGTCATTGCGAAGCAGGACCGGATCGCGCCCGCCGCCAAAGGGCGCAGCCAGCGCTCCTTTTGTGCGGCGTCGGCAACCTGCTCAAGAAGATGCATGTTGCCTTCGTCCGGCGCGAAGCAATTAAGGGCGAGCGGACCGAGCGGCGAATATCCGGCAGCCTCGAAAACCACCGCCTTGGCGCGGTGATTGAGGCCAAGCCCTCCCCACTCGCGCCCGACATGCGGGCTGAGCAAGCCGGATTCGCGGCCGAGCGCGACAAGCTCATGGCGCAGCTCCTCGGTCGGCCCATACGCCGTCTGCCGCGCTTCTTTTTCCAGCGGGATGATTTTCTCTGCGATGAAGCGCTCGGTGCGCGTCTTCAACTGAACAAATTCGTCGGAAAGCGTGAAATCCATAACCGCATTACCCCCTCAAAC
>JAJYTL010000026.1 GCA_021793055.1 Pseudomonadota bacterium | reverse complement strand
GTTCATCGCCTGCAGCATGTCGATCGCCTCGCCGCCGCGAATCTCGCCGAGGATGATGCGGTCGGGGCGCATGCGCAGCGCGTTGCGCACGAGGTCGCGCATGGTGATCTCACCGCCGCCCTCGAGATTGGAGGGCCGGGTTTCGAGGCGCACCACATGCGGCTGCTGCAATTGCAGCTCGGCCGCGTCCTCGATGGTGACGATGCGCTCGCCGTGGTCGATGGCGTGCGACATGGCGTTGAGGAGCGTCGTCTTGCCCGAGCCGGTGCCGCCCGAGATCAGGATATTGAGCCGGCAGCGCGAGGCGACTTCCAGCACCTTGGCCATCGCCGGCGACAGGTTGCGCTGCGCCGCCATCATGTCGAGGGTGATCGACTTCTTGGAGAATTTCCGGATCGAGATGCTCGGCCCGTCGATGGCGAGCGGCGGGATGATGATGTTGACGCGGCTGCCGTCCAGGAGGCGCGCGTCGACCAGCGGGCTGGTCTCGTCGATGCGCCGCCCAATGCGGGTAACGATCCGGCTGGCGACGTTCATCACGTGGGTGTTGTCGACGAAGCGTGCATCGGCGAGTTCCAGCCGGCCGCGCCGCTCGACGTAAATCTGCTTCGCGCCGTTGACCATGATATCGGTGACGGTGTCGTCGGAAAGCAGCGGCTCCAAGGGGCCGAGGCCGAGCATGTCGTCGAGCAGAAGGCCGACGAGTTGCCGCTGCTCGACGCGGTTGAGCTGGCGCTTGGTCTCGGCGGCCAGCTCGCCGACGATCTCGAATAGCTGCTGCTCGAGCTCGTCCCGCGGCATCACCGCGGCGGCGGCGACGTCGATCCGCTCCAGGACCTTGGGCTGGAACTGGCGCATCACCGTGTCGACGCTGAAGCGATTGAGATCGCCGCCCGGCGCCGGACTTTCCGCGCCGCCGTTGCCCCGGTTGCGGATCGGCGGCGCGACGGGCGCCGCGACCGCGACATCGCCGGCGGCCCGTAGCCGCTCCGCCATGGCCTCGTTCAGAAGGATGGTGACGAGATGGCGCTGTTCGAGCGCGGTGCAGCCGGCGCGCCGCGTCTCCGGATGTTGGGCGATGGTCTCGCCGATGAGCCGGGCGAGCTCCCCCCGGCTCTTGCCCGCCTCGGCCGCGACCTTGTCGCGAACCGTGCCCCGCAACACGGCGAGAAGCGCGCTTCGCTCGGTGGCGACGGAGGCGCTGGTCGGCTCGAGCGCGTTCGGCGTCGTTTCGGCGCGCGGTTGGCCGCTCGCCGTCGGTTCGGCGCGCAAGCGGACGTTACCCTGCCACGCCATAATCAGCGGCCGAGACGGCGCCAGAAGGGTTGCGCCTTGTCGTCGGCCTTGTCGCCGATCAGCGCCTCGACCACCTCGCGGAAGGCCTTGGTGGTGCGGCTGTCGCGCGCGGAGAGCGAAAGCGGCCGGCCGGAATTGGTCGCCGAGGCCACCGCCTTGGCGTCGAAGGGAATGATGTGATCGAGCTTGCGTCCGACGTGACGCTCGAACTCGGCCGGCGCGAGGCTCGCCGCGGTGCGGCCGGCAAGGGTGAGAAGGCGCGCCTGTGGCGCCCAAGCGCGAATCGGCTCCAGGAGCCGGGTCGCGTCGCGGATACCGGCGACCGAGGAATCGCAACACAGAAGAATATCGGTCGCGGACGAGAGCACCTGATGCTGCAGGAAGCCGGTGCCGCGCGGCAAATCCACCACCAGCCAGTCGAATTTTCCGACCAGCTCCTTGAGCAGCACCGTGACGCCTGAGGGGTCGATCGCCGGCTCGCGGGTCAGGGGCTCCTCGGCGCCGAGAACGAAGAGGTTGTCGCTTTCCTTCACCATGACACGATCGACGAACAGCCCGTCGACGCGCTCGGGCTGTTCCAGCGCCTCCCACAGGCCGCCGCCGGGTTCGATGTCGAGGGCAAGGGCGGCGGTGCCGAATTGCAGGTCGAGGTCGATCAGCCCGACCTTTTGCTTGCGCTCGTGGGCCAGCAGCCAGGCCAGGTTGATCGCGGCGGTGGTGGCGCCGATGCCGCCGCGGCTGCCAAGCACGGCGACGACGCGATGCCGGGTTTCCGCGGCATCCGGTGCCGGTGCCGGCGCCGGCGCCGGGCGCTGCGCGGCCTGCAGGGCCGTCTGGATCGCGTTGTAGACCGTATCAGGCGCAAGCGGCTTCACCAAATAGTCGCTGGCGCCGGCCGCCACCAGATCGCGGAACAGCGCGACATCGTTGGTGACGCCGAAACCGAGCAGACGCGTGCCGGGCGCCGTCGCCGCCATCAGCGCCGCGACGTCAGTCACCGGATAGGCGGAGCCCGAGAGATCGACGAGAAGGATCTGCGGCGAGGTTTCGGGATCGATCCAGCGCAGCGCCGCGTCGATGCCGCCGTCGTCAATCAGCGACGACGGCAGATCGTGTTTTTGCAACGCGGCGGTGATGACGCTGCGGCTTTCGGCGTCGTCAACGAAAGCGTGCAGCGGCGCCCGCGGCGCGGGCCGCGAGCCACGGTCGAAGGCGGCGATTTTGGGCATGTGGCTGGTCATGGCGTTCCGCTCCCGCCGGGCGAAGGTAATGGCTGCTGCGGCATGGTGAGACCACCGCCCGCCGAGGTCTGACCGCCGAGACGCACGTCGCCCTTCCGATAGGCCGTGATCCCGTTCACACCGTCGGCGGCGTCGGCCGGGCCGAGGGTACGGCCGCGCAGAAGATCGTGCGGATCGGCCACCATCTGGCCGAGATCGTAGGCGGTGGCGCAACCGTAGTTGCTGTCGACGGTATTGGTGAAGCCGGCGGAGACCGGCTTGCTCCAATCGGGACAGTCGCGTGGCGGCGTCGCCAAGTAGCGGTCTACCACCACCAACACCATCTGGGTGGAAAGCACAGGCGCGAAGCGCGCCTCGCCGGCACCCGGCAGCCCAAGCCGCGCCAACGCCCGGGCCACGGACAGGCGCTCGCGCGCGGTGCCGCCCTCAAGCGTGATCACGTCGTCGGGCCGTACCCGGTTCTTGGCGAGAAACGCGGCGAGCGCGGCGATGGCCGGCTTGGCCGGACGCGTCGCCATGGGCGCGAAGCCGACGCGATGAACGAAACGCCGATGGCTCACGACGTTGATCTTGGCCCTCGGCACCCAGGCGAGGCCCGTGCCCGTCGGCGAACGCGGCCCGCTGGCGCAGCCCGACAGCAGCGCGAGGGACGCGGCCAGGGCGAGCGTGATCTTAAAGCGCAGCATGCCGGCCCCCTATTCCAACTGAAAGCCGATTGGCCCCTTGAGGCCGCTCGGCACGGCGACCGGCGGCGGGAAGCCGACGCCCGCGGGCTCGCGGTGATAGTTCATGCCGTCGAAGATGCGCTCGATGTCGTTCGGCGCCACCAGCCCGTCGGTCGGCACCAGGAGACGGCGCGAACTCGGCCGCACGACATAGGGCGTGACGATGACCACCAGTTCGCTCTGGTTGCGCTGGAAGCTGTCCGAGCGGAACAAGGCGCCGAGAACCGGCAGATCGCCGAGGCCGGGAAATTTGGCGACGTTCTCGTTCATGTTGTTCTGCAGCAGCCCGGCGATGGCGAAACTTTGCCCGCTGGCGAGCTCGACCGTGGTCTCGGCCTGGCGCGTGGTGATGCCGGGAACGGTGTAGCCGGCGAGCGTGATCGAGCCGACCTGCGACAGCTCGCTCACCTCAGGCCGCACGGTCAGCGAAATCCGGTTCGATGACAGGATGGTCGGCGTAAAGGTGAGCTGCACGCCGAACTTCTTGAAGAGGATGGTGATCACCGGCGCGCCGCCGCTGCCCGAGCTTTGCGGCACCGGAATCGGGAACTCGCCGCCGGCGAGGAAACTCGCCTGATGGCCGGAGAGCGCCGTCAGGTTGGGCTCGGCGAGGACCTGCGCCAGACCGTTGTTGCTCAGGGCTTCTAGAAGCCCCGCGTATTGATTCTGACCGGAGAACTGCCCAAAGCCGAACTTCTCGCCACCAACCGGAGTGTTCCCCGGATTGACGAAAGAGCTCGCGCCATTTGCGATATTGAAGGCGCCATTCGCGGCACAAGGAGAGCCCGGCACATCGCATAACGGATTGGCAAACGGGGCGACGGCTGACACCAGAGGATTGGCTCCAACCCCGAAGCCACCGCTCCAGTTGAAGCCAAGATCCTTGATCACGGTGCGCGAGACCTCGGCGATGCGGACGCGAAGGTTGACCTGATCCGGGCCAGTCACCTTCAAGTGGTCGATGACGTCACCCTTGGCGTCGACGACGCGCTTCGCGAGCGACATCGCCGTCGCCGCGTCGGCTGCGTCGGCCACGTTGCCGCTCAGCATCACCCCCTTGCCCACCGGCGTCACGGTGATCGGCGTCGCCGGCAAGACCGTCCGCAGCGCGCGGCGAAGCGCGGTCAAATCCCGCACCACGACGACGGTCGAGGCGAGCAGCACCCGGTTGCCGGAATCGACGGCGTAAAGCACCGTCTCGCCCGGCGCCTTGCCGTAGAGATAGATAAGAAGCGGCGACTTCACCTGCACGTCGGCGATCGAGGGATCGGCGACGAACACCGTGCTTGCCGGCTGCGGCAGGCGGATCAACGTGCCCTTATGGGCTTCGAGGTTGAGCTGGCGCACCGGCGGCTGCACGGTGGCGAGGGCAGCGACCCTGGCCGGTCCGGGCGCGGCGAGCGCGGCACCGCAGGCCAGGGCAGGGGCAAGGGCCAGCGCCAGGGCGAGCCGCGCGGCGGAACGCGACAGGTGCGCGACGGAACGGTCAAGCGTGATCATGGGGTGGCCCCGTTATTCGCTGCCGCCGCCGGTGCCGGCGCGGCGCTCGGCGCGCCTGGCGCCGCCGCGGCGTCGCCGCGCAGGATGGTCACGGCCGGCGGCCCGTTCGGCTGCTGGCCGCTCGCCTGCCCCGGCGCCGGGAAGCGCGGCAGCAGCGGACTGACATTGGAGTCGAGCGTATAGCTTGTCTTGGTCGCGATCGGGCGTGAGCGCGCCGGCGGATCGAGCGCGGCAAGGCGAAGTCCCGGCCTGCCGGCCATCTTGCCGCCGGCGGGATCGCGCGCCGCCAGCTTGGCCGACGCCGGCACGGCGGCGGCGCGGCCGAGGCCGCGAAGGCTCAGGGACAGACGTCCCATGGCCTCGGCGACCGCCACCGTCTGGACCTCCTTCGGGGTCACTTCGAGGGTCGCCGTCTGCTGGCCGGAGGCCTGTTGCTGCCGAGTCTTACCGAGCTTGGTCGCGAGCCCGGACCCGGACTTCCAATCCGCCGGGTCGAGATCGCGATTGATCGCCAGCACCCGCACGTTGCGCAGAATCGTCAGGCCGGCATGGCGCACCATCGAGCTATGCGCCGCCGCCAGCGACTCGGTAAGGATGAGGTCGACCCGGTCGCCCGGCGAAACCATGCCGTGCAGCCCTGAGGTCGCGGTGATCGCCACCGCGACCGCGCGCATGCCGGGCTTCAGCACGGCGGCGAGAAAGCCGTGGTCGCCGGGCGCGGCGCTCTCGGCGCCGGTCACCGGCTCGCCGGCGGCGATCGGCACGCGCAGGACGCGGCCGGCGAAGTCATGGCGGTGCGCATGGCCTTTGACGACGTAATTCGGGGCCAGGGTCGCCCGCGGCCAAGTCTGCCAGCGGAGATCCCCGACATGGAGAAACTCGCCCGGCGCCAAGTTGCGCGCGGCCACCAGAACCGAGGGAGGGGGCGGCGCCTTCGCCGCCACCCGCACCGGCGCGTTGAGACGCGCCTCGACCAGGTGGGCGGCGAGGCCCGCCAGGACAACCGCCACGACCAGCATCCCGATAGTGCGCATGCGCATAATTCGCTACTCCCTCGCCGCTCAGCCGCGCGGCAGGATGGCGGCGACGTAGAACCCGCCGCAGGCGATCGCGACGCCGTAAGGCAGGGTTCGCCGGCGCCAAGCCTCGCGGTCGAAGCCGGAGGCGCGAATGGCGAGGGCAAGGACGACCAGGGCGAGCACGCCGCCGGCCATCGCCGTCACCACGACGAAGGGAAGCCACAATTGCGGCCCGGCCCACATGCCGACCACCGTCATCAGCTTCACGTCGCCGCCGCCGAGCCCGCCGCGCGAAAACAGAACCATGCCGACGACGAAGATCGCGGCCCCGACGCCGAGCCCGCCGAGAGCGGACAGGGCCATGGCCTTGAGCAGCGCCGGCCCGCTGGTGCCGGCGGCGCCCGCCCCGAGCCAGAGATCGAGCGGCCACAGCGCGAGAAGGGCGAGGCAAAGCCGGTTGGGGATGATTCGCGCCCGGATGTCGCCATAGGCGGCAACCATCAGAAAGCCGGCGAACAGCCAGGCCACGGCCTCATGCAGCGAAATCACTGACATGCCCTCGCGAAAACGCTCCGGGAGACCGGGTCTCGCCGCGGCCTCCCGAAGCCAGGCCGGCTAGAGATCGCCGGAGATCTTGGTAAAAAGGTTGCTGAGGTCCGTCCCCAGGGTGGTGAGGACCGTGACCGCCGCGACCGCGACCAGCGCGGCGATGAGGCCGTACTCGATCATGGTCACGCCCGATTCGTCGGCGAGTAATGCTTTAAGGGTCTTCAACATCGTCGTCTCCTGTGCTGGTTGGCGCGCAAGGCTTTCGCCGAACTCTCCTCCAGAGAACTTCCATGCGTAGCCTAATCAACACACAAAACTGTTATTAAAACCTTAACAGTCAGTGAGCATAGCTAGTTAATTTTAGATATTGTGGAAGGTGCGCAAATCTAGTTCATGTAAATATTCGCGCTACGATAGTGGGACACGCGACTGCGCACTTAACGTGATAGTCCCGATCGGCAAAAACGCTGTCAGGAACCCGAAGGGATAGGTGGCCGTGATGGTGACGAAATTGGTCCCGCCACTCACCGAGGGCGCGGTGGTGACACTGAGGGCGCTGGATACGAGACCGACCGCGGCGCCGCTCACCCGTTGCGTCAGAACCTGGCTGCTGGCGCTCGCGTGGGCCATGGCGTAGCGGCCGGCGGCGGCGACGGCATATTGCAGGGTGTCGCGCGTCCACAGCGCCTGGGCGATCTGGATGACGCCGAGAAGCAACGCGAAGATCACCGCGGCGGCGAGCGCGAATTCGACCATCGCGACCCCGTCCTCGCGCGCGCGCAGGGCGGCGAGCCACCGCTTTTTGGCTTGGCGCCGGGCCATGGCCGTCACCCCGAGGTCTGGACCGGCAGCACCGCGCTACCGGTCAAGGTCACCGGGTCGGGGACGCCCGGCCAAGGCAGAATGGTATGAAACGGCTCGCTCACGGTGACCGAGAGATAGATCCGGCTCTGCCCGTTGTCCTGATCGGCGCTGGCGCAGGGGCCGGTGCAGACCACGGTCGCGCCGTCGAAGCACTGGCAGACCTCGGTCACCGTGAGATTGGCGGCGTTGAGGCCGGTGGCGCCGAGCGCGGCGGCCTGGATGCCGGCGGTATCGGAGGCGTGGGCGAAGCCGTATTGCGCCCCGGCGCGGGCGGCATCGGTGACCGCCATGGCGTCGTAGGCCATGAGGCCGAAGTCGGCGAGCCCGGTGAGCAGCGTCGCCATGATCGGCAGTACGAGGGCGAGTTCCACCAGGGCGTTGCCGCCCTCGGCGGCGCGCCAGCGTCGCAGGATTCGCCCCCCCGGCCGGCGCCGCCGCATGTCGGCCCGCATGATCCCCCGCACGCTATTGCACCAGTTGCACGTCGGTGACGACGAGCGGCGTGATCGCGGCGGCGGCGCAATTCGCGGTGGTGGCGAACCCGGCATTGCCGTTCATGATCACCTGCCACGCGATCATTTCGGTACAATTCGAGGCATTGCTGAGATTGCCATTCAGCACCACGTCGCCGTTCGGGAAATACATCGCGCCTTCGAGCACCGAGTTGACATTGCCGTTGAAGGTGGCGTTCTGGCCTTGCTCGCCGTTGCGATCCTGGGCGAACAGCATGCCGGGATAGGGATAGGCGCTCGGATTCGAGGTGTCGGTCGGCGCCTGCAGGTTCATCGTCACGTCGCCGTTCATCGTCACCGTGCCGGTCTGGCCGTTGCCGCCCTGGTTGGTGAAGACGAAGGTGACGCCCGAGCCGGGCGTCGCGCAATCACACTGGACGGTCGAATTGCCGTTGAAGATGAGATTGCCGCCGTCGATGTAGTAGGTGCCGGGCTCCAGCGTCACCGTGGCGCTGCCGTTGACGTTGATGCCGCCGCAATAGGTGCCGGGCTGCAATACCGCCGACGAATTGTAGTTCTGCGTGCCGTTGTAATCGCAGCCCGTCGGGCTCGAGATGTTGAGATTGGCGAAGGGATCGGCAACCGGCGTGCTGTCGGTTACGGCCGGCTGCGCGAGCGTGACCGAGACATCGCCGTTGGTTTCGTAATTGCCGACGGTGACAATCGACTTGCCGTCGAAGGTGGCATTGCCGTTGATCAGGATGGCGTCGCTCGGATTGCTCGAGTTCGAGGCCATGACGCAATTGCCGAATTGCACGTTGACATTGCCGTTCAGGGTCACGGCGCCGGCATCATTCGACGAATCGAGCGCCAGCAGGCAGGCATTGTCGGCGGCCTGCAACTTGGCCACCGCCGCGGCGCTGATATCGAAGGCGGCGAGATGAAAGACGCCGGAAAACAGCGGCTGCTGCTGCTGGTCGAGCGAAACCTGCACCGCTTCGCTGTCGCCGGCATAGGCACCGCTGGTCGGCGGCGTGGTGACGGCGATGGCGCTCGGCGTGGCCGCATTCTTGGCGATCGCCTCCTTGGCGACGGCGATCGCCTGAGCCGCGCTGCCGCCGGCCTTGAGCTCCCAGGCGCCGGCGAGCGCGCCGGCATCGGCCGCGGTCTGCAACTTCTCCTGCACGACATACCAATCGCCCACCTCGACGGCGAGGCCGGTGAAGCCGAGCAAGACGGGTAGCGCTAGCGCGTAGATCAACAGCGTGACGCCGCCGCGGTCGCGAAGCACCGCCTCGGGGAGCCTCAGAAGCGCTCGCCACCGGGAAAGTCGATCTCGCCATCGCCGGCTCATGTGCACCGCCCCGTCGCGATTTCAGAGAAGCATCGGATCGGCATCGCCCGACCCGAAACCCGACGCCATGATCTCGCTCTTGCCGGGTCGCGCGGCGCCCGCGCCGCGCCCGACACCGTCACGACGCGCGGCGAGGTCGCGCCGCCGGCAAGGCTCGATCTAGGATTTCAGCGCAGGTCTTAAGGAAAAGTTACCGGCACGGCAAAAGCGCTTGTGGTCGGCGCCGCGGAAAGGTCAATATGCCGCGCGACGCGCCCAACCGCCTCGCGCGCCGGCGCCGCGCGTTGCCGCAAGTCCCAACCTCGCCCGGCCCCCTTAACCACGATTTGCGAAAGACCGTTCATGAGCCTCCTGTTCTCGCCCCTCACCTTGCGCAAGCTCACGTTCCGCAATCGCGTCTTCCTGTCGCCGATGTGCCAGTATTCGAGCGAGGACGGCTTGCCGAACGACTGGCATTTCGTGCATCTCGGCGCGCGGGCGCAGGGCGGCGCCGCCCTGGTCATGGTCGAGGCCACGGCGGTGACGCCGGCGGGCCGCATCTCGCCAAACGATTCCGGCATCTGGTCGGACGCCCATGCCGCCGCCTTCCAGCCGATCGCCCGCTTCGTGCGCAGCCAGGGCGCGGTCGCCGGCATTCAGCTGTCCCATGCCGGGCGGAAAGCCTCGGTGGACACGCCGTTCCGCGCCAGCCGGCCGCTCGGGCCGTCGGAGGGTGGCTGGCAGCCGGAAGCCCCGAGCCCGATCCCCTTCGCCGCCGACCACGCGACGCCGCGGGAAATGAGCCTGACCGAGATGGACGCCCTGGTCGAGGCCTTCCGCGCCGCGGCCCGGCGCGCGCACGCCGCCGGCTTCGAGGTCGTCGAGCTGCATTTCGCGCATGGCTATCTGTTGCACGAATTTCTTTCGCCGCTCAGCAACCGGCGCGGCGACGAGTATGGCGGCAGCCTGGAGAACCGCATGCGCCTGCCGCTTCGCGTGGCGGCGGCGGTGCGCGAGGCCTGGCCCGCGGACCTGCCGGTCTTTATCCGCATTTCGGCGACCGATTGGGCCGAGGGCGGCCTCGATCTCGCGCAATCCCTGGTGCTGGCGGCGCGGCTCAAGGCGCTCGGCGTCGACCTGATCGACTGCTCGAGCGGCGGCCTGGTCGCGGACGCCAAGATCCCGCTCGGACCCGGCTACCAGACGCCTTTCGCCGCCGCCATCCGCCGCGAGATCGGCATCCCGACCTCGACGGTCGGCCTCATCACCGACCCGGCGCAGGCCGAACACATCCTGGTGACGGGCCAAGCCGACGTGGTGTCGCTCGGGCGCGAGATGTTGCGCGATCCCTATTGGCCGCTGCACGCGGCGGCCGCGCTCGGCGCCGATATCGAGTGGCCGATCCAGTACCGCCGCGCCAAGACCAGATAGCCGGGATCGGTTCGCGCTGGGCGGCGCGGCGGCGAATTACGCAGCCGCGTCGCGCGCCGGCAAGCAGCGCGCCGGCGGCAGATGGATCATCGCCTGCGTGCCGGCCCCGGGATCGCTTTTCAGCTCCAGCCGGCCATCGTGCCGCGCGGCGAGATGTACGCAAAGGGGCAGGCCGAGACCGGCGCCCTGATGGCGCCGGTTGAGGGCGCTGTCGACCTGTCCGAAAGGACGCAAAACCTTGGCCATGTCCGTCGCCGCGATGCCAATCCCGGTGTCGCAGACGGCGAGACTGACGCCGCTAGCGACGGTGCCCTTGGCGCCGATCGTCACGGTGTCGCCGGGGGCCGAGAATTTGATCGCGTTCGAAAGCAGATTGAGCAGGATCTGGCGCAAGCGGAGCCGGTCGGCCCGAAGCTGCGGCAGGGACGGCGACGGCGCGCAGGCGAGTGTGACGCCGGCGGCCGCCGCGAAGGGCCCCATCATGGTCGCGCATTCGGTAAGAAGTTCCGGAACCGCAACCGCTTCTTCGCGCAGATCGAGCGCCCCGGCCTCGATCCGGGTCAAATCGAGAAGATCGTTGATCAGGGCCAGAAGATGATGGCCGCTGTGCTCGATATCGGCCGCATATTCGCGATAGCGCGGATGGCCGAGGGCGCCAAAGGGTTCGCTCGCCATCAATTCGGCAAAGCCGATCACCGCGTTCAGGGGCGTGCGCAACTCGTGGCTCATGTTGGCGAGAAATTCCGATTTCGCCCGATTGGACCGCTCGGCGCTTTCCATCGCCTCGCGCAGGGCCGCCGTGCGCTCGGCCACCTGATGCTCGAGCGAGCGCGCGAGATGACGGGCATCCGCCTCGCGCTCCGCCAGCACCGCGAGGTTGGCTCTGATCTGCCCCTGCATCTTGGTGAAGCTGCGAAACACGGAGCCGAGTTCGTCCTGGCGCGCGACCGGCAACAGGGTCGCGGCCGCACTCGCCGGGTCGCGCTCGACGCTGCGCAGCGCGCGATCGAGGGCGAGGAGCGGCCCGAGAAGGAGAAACCGCAGAACCAGCATGGTGGCCGCGGTGACGACGAGCGAGCCGAGCGCGAGGAAGCGCACCAGACGCCAAAAATTGCGGTTGAACGGGATGCCGGGCTCGGCGAGCCGCAGCGAGACCACCGCCGCGCGCACCGGCCCGTAATGGACGCGCAGCCGCACGTTCAATTCCGTCGCCAATTCCTTCGGCCGCTGTCGTCCGGCCGGCCGAACCGCGGTCAGGGACTTGCCATCGGCGCCGAGGAGGGCAATGCGGCGGATATGGGCAAACCCGAGCAGCCCGTTCGTCTTGGCGATCACCTGGGCGATCGGGAGACCGGCGGGCAAGCCGTCAAGCAGGCCGCTCAGGGCATCTTCGGCCGCCGCGCGGCTAGCCTTGACCCAGTTCTGCCGCTCGATGTGGTAGGAAAACGCGAGGAGCGCGCTTTCGACGACCAGGACGCTGAAAAACACCGCGGCGGTCACACGCCAGCACAGGCGGCAGCGGAAAAAAACGAAACGATCAAACAGCCAGCGCATGGTCGCCTTTTCCGAAGCCGCAGACGGAAAGCGCGCTCTTCCCTCGCATGTCGCCGCTGTCGTTCCGGTCTGCCTTCGTCGCGCCGACGCATTCAAGGCCAAGCTTCCGGTAAAGCCTGGCCCGCATTGGTTAATAAATGGTGAAGGAAAAATAATCGCCTAGACCACGCGGGCGCGGTCTAGGCGTGGCCAAATCGCCACCGGAGTTCGGAACGCGACCTTGAAGTCGGGCGGAAATCCCGGACAAGTCGCCGCGGCATCGTTTCACTCGATCAGATCAGAAAACCTGCCGCCGATGTCGCCGCGACACGAAATGATCTGGCGCCGAGCCGGCGACGAAGACCCCGGCCCGGAAATTGGCCTCAGGCGGCGGCGTCGGCCGCCGGCGGCTTGGCCCCGACATAGGCGCGGGCCGCGTGTTCCGGGCAATAGGGCTTGCCCGGCAGCGACGGCTGGCCGCAGAAATGGAACCCTTCCTGGCCCGGATGGCCGTGCGGCCACTGACACGGCGGGCCGGCATGGAGCGGCGAAAAGCGAGGCTCCGCCGGGGCCTGAGCGGCGCGGCGCGGCGGCGCAGACGCCCGCGGCGCGGGATTGCGGATCGGCGACGGCCGCGCCGGCAGATCAAGCCGGTGCGCCTTGCCGACCACCGCATTCTTGGAGATGCCAAGCCGCCGGCCGATTTCAGCCGTCGACAAGCCGGCCTGCCAGAGCTGCACCAGCTCGCCGACCCGTGCCTCGTTCCATATGCTGTCGAGCGCCATTGCCTGCACCATAAGTTGTATTATGAATAGGGCATGCCACAAGATACTGTAGCGGGCGGGCGGGCGCAAGAGGGAAACGGCAAGCCCCGCCGGGCGCCGCCCTCGACAGCGCGCGGGGTGTCCCGTTATGCTCGATCTCACGCCCGCCGCCGGGCCAAACCCGGGCGCCGACCGCGAGGAGGTCATGCCATTATGGCGTCAGGTCCGAAAGCCATCGCCCCGCCCGAGACCGAGCCGCCGGGCGAGAACGCCGGGGCGACCCCGGCCTTCGCCTCGCCGCCCTGCCTCGCCTGCGAGCTCGATCCGGATTATTTCGACCGGCCGCCGCCGTTGCCCGAGCGCGAGTTGATCGCTTTCCTGAACCGCCTGATCGAGGCCGAGCGCGCCGGCGCCAAGACGCTGGCCGCCTTCCGCCGCAGCGCGGCGCTCGCCGCGGTGGCGGCCGATCTCGCGGCGGTCGGGCGCGACGAAGCGCGCTATGTCGCGATGCTCAGCCGGGCCGTGCGCGATCTCGGCGGCATGCCGAGCGCCGCGACCGGCGATTTTTTCGCCAAGGCAACGGCCATCGCGGATGCCGGCGAACGGCTCCGCTTTCTCAATCGCGGCCAAGGGTGGGTGGTGCGAAAGCTGACCGAGATCCTGCCCCGCATTCGTGACGCGTCACTCCGGAGCGCGCTCGCCGAAATGCACCGCACCCATGTCGAGAACATCCAGCGCTGCGACGCGCTGATCGAAAAGATCGCGCCCGGCGCCTGAGAACCGGCTTCGACCCGGATATCGCCGGCGCCATGTCTTCGGAACCGCGCACGGACATGATGGTGGGTTGGGTCGGTTCGGCCCGACATCATCGCGCTAGTCGCCGCGCCGGCCGGCGGCGAGCGCGATGATGCGCCGGGTTTCCTGCCACAGCTCGTAATCGACCAGGGCCTGCGGCGCGACCCAGGCGGCTTCGGCGGCATCGCTGCCGGCGCGCGCCTCGCCGCTTTGCCATTCGGCGGTGACATCGACCAGCGTGTAGTGGAAGCGGATGCGCCCGTCCTCGGCGCGTTCGAGCGAGTCCACCACCTCGACCAGCTTCGGCGCCGCGATGCGGACGCCGGTTTCCTCGAACACCTCGCGCGCTGCCGCCTCGGCCACCGTCTCGCCGAGTTCCTGGGCACCGCCCGGCAAGCTCCACTGGCCGGCGCGCGGCGGCTTGCCGCGGCGGATCAGCAACACCTTGTCGCCGCGCCACACCACGACGCCGATGCCGACGACGGGCCGCGCCGGAAACTCGCGGCGCAGATCGGCCGGGGTTTCCGCGCTCACGCTTCGAGCCGGGTCTCGACCCGGATTTCCGATTGCAGGGTGCGGTGGACCGGGCAGCGTTCGGCGATTTCGACCAGGCGGGCTTTCTGCTCCTGATCGAGCGGGCCGCTGAGGACGATGTTGCGGGCGATGACGTCGACCTTGCCCTCGCGGGTTTCGCAATCGGCGCAATCGGCGGCGTGGATCTTGTCGTGCTTCAGGCGCACCTCGACCTTTTCCAACGGCCATTTCTTGAGATCGGCGTAAAGCCGGAGCGTCATCGCGGTGCAGGAGCCGAGCGCGACGAGCAGATAATCGTAGGGCGAGGGCCCGGTATCGGTGCCGCCTTGGGCGAATGGCTCATCGGCCGTGAGCCGGTGGCGGCCGACGCGCGCCGTATTGGCGAAGCGGCCGGGCGCCCCCGCCTCTTCCACCACCACCCAGCCAACGGACGTCGCCGGATTTGTCGCTTGCGGTTCGGGAGCCATGCCGGCCGTCACCCTTTCCGGCCCATGACGGCGAGGCCCTTGGCCCGCCGCTCCAGCCACCAGCCCGACTGCTGCGGCCACAACGGCCACGCCGCCTCGCCTTCCAGCACGAGCGCCGCATGCAGCGGCCAGTTCGGATTGTAAAGCGCCTCGCGCGCGATGGCGACGAGATCGGCCTGATCCGCGGCCAGTACCGCCTCCGCCTGCTCAGGCTCCAGGATCAGTCCGACCGCCTGGGTCATGATGCCGGCCTCGCGACGGACGCGCTCGGCGTAAGGCACCTGGAAGCCCGGCCCGCGCGGAATATTCGCCGCCGTGGCCGAGCCGGCGAGCCCGCCAGACGAGCAATCGACGACGTCGACGCCGCGTTGCTTCAGGAGCTTCGCGAGTTCGACCGTGTCCTCGATCCGGATGCCGCCCTCGATGCCGTCGATCGCGGAGAGGCGGACGAACAGCGGCCGCTCCGCCGGCCACACGGCGCGCACCGCCTCAACGGTCTCGAGCAGAAGCCGGCGCCGGCCCGCGGCATCGCCGCCGTAGGCATCGCTGCGCCGATTGCTCAGCGGCGAGAGGAACTCGTGCATCAAATAGCCGTGCGCGCCGTGCAGCTCGACGATTTTGAAGCCGGCCGCGATCGCGCGTCGGGTGGCGGCGACGAAGGCGGCCTTCAGCGCCGCAATCTCGTCCAGGGTCATCTCGGCCGGCACCAGCCAGCCCGGCCCGACCGGCTCCCCGCTCGGCGCCACGATGCGCCAGGGCAGATCGCCGCGGCGGCGATCCGCGTCGTCGAGCGGGCCGTTGCCGAACCACGGGCGCTGCATGCTGGCCTTGCGCCCCGCATGGCCGAGCTGAATCGCCGGAACGGCGCCCTGAGCCTCAAGGAAAGTCGCAATGCGGGCGAGCGGCGCGATCTGTTCGTCCGTCCACAGGCCGACGTCGCCGTGGGTAATGCGGCCTTCCGGCAGCACCGCCGCCGCCTCGATGAAGATCAGGCCGGCGCCGCCCATGGCAAAGCGCGCGAGATTGGCGAAATGCCAATCGCCCGCCATGCCCGCTTCCGCCGAATACTGGCACATGGGCGAGATGACGATGCGGTTGCGGAGACGGACCCCGCGCAGATCGATCGGAGAAAACAGTCGGGAACGCGACGTCATGGATCAACCTCGGCCATGGAAAAAGCGGAAGACAAGCCACGCGCCGCCCAGGCCTCGCCGCGGCGGCCGCCGGCGGGTGGATGATAGGGGCATCACGGCAGGCGAACAAGCCGCGCCGGCGCAACCGCCAGGCGGCGCGCGGCGGATCAACCGCCACGCTTGGGACAGGCGCGCGCCACGATGCGGCCGAGGAAATCCATCACCCGGCGAAGAGCGGGAGAGCGCTTCAGATCTGGGTAGGTCGCGAGCCAGAGATCGCGGGCCGGCGGCTCGGAGGCGGTCGGCAGGCGGACCAGCGCCGGATCGGCATCGCCTATGAAGCGCGGCAGCACCGCGGCCCCCATGCCGGCGCGGGCCGCTTCCTGTTGCCCGAACAGATCGCTCGCCTGAAAGACGACGGGCCGGCCCGCGAGAAGGCTCTTCAGCCAGACCTGTTGCGGCACGTGATCCAATTTCTTGTCGTACGCGATGAAACGCCAATGCTGGGCCGGCAGGGCTGCCTGCTCCGCCGTCGCGTAGAGGCCGAAATGCATGACGCCGATGCGGCTGACGATCAGATCGGGGTCGGTCGGCCGGCTCAAGCGCAGCGCGAGATCGGCCTCGCCGCGATCCAACGCGGCCATCTCCGTCGCCCCCGAAAGGATCAGCGTAATCGCTGGGTGATCGCGGTGAAATTCGGCGACATGGGGCGCGACCAATCGCGCGGCAACAGCCGGCGGGGCGCTGATCCGGACCGTGGCGGCGGCGGCCGCGCCGGCGCCGCGCGCGCGACGTTCGATCAGCTGCGCGGTTTGCTCCATGCTGGCAACCAGGGACGCGACCGCCCGCCCCTCCTCCGTCAGCAGGACGCGGCGCGGCAGCCGGTCGACGAGCCGCAGGCCGAGCGCGTGTTCCAGGGCACCGACGCGGCGGCCGACCGTCGCGTGATCGACATCAAGTTCGCGCGCCGCCGCCGAGAGCGAGCCGGTGCGCGCCAAGATCGCGAAATGGCGCAGATCCTGCCAATCCATTTGTGCATTATCGCACATATGTTGATCAACAATATAGCATTCCCGCACATGGCGGCCGGTGCTTTCCTTTGCCGACGAGATCGTCCGAAACCCAGCAAAGGAGACCCGCGTGCCGATAGCCGTCATGTTGGACGCCACCGGAGGCCCCGAGGTTCTACAGCCGAGAGACGTCGCGCTCGCCGCGCCCGGCGCCGGCGAGGTGCAGATCCGGCAGACCGTGGTGGGCGTCAATTTCATCGATATCTACTTCCGCAGCGGCCTTTATCCCGTGCCGGCGACGCCCGCGACGCTGGGCTTCGAGGGCGCCGGCCGGATCGAGGCGGTGGGACCGGGCGTGACCCGATTGCGCCCCGGCGACCGCGTGGCCTATGGGGGCATGCCGCTCGGCGCCTATGCCGAGGCGCGCAATCTGCCCGAGACCCGCCTAATCGTGCTGCCGGACGGCATTTCCGACGCCGCCGCGGCAAGCTCGATGCTGCGCGGCCTCACGGCGCACATGCTGCTCCACACCGTGCGCGCCGTTCGGCCAGGGGACTGGCTCCTGGTTCACGCCGCCGCCGGCGGCCTTGGCCAGATGCTGACCCGCTGGGCGAAACGTCTCGGCGCCGGCGTCATCGGCACGGTCGGCTCGGAAGCCAAGATGGCGCCGGCCCGCGCCGCGGGCGCGGACGAGGTGCTGCTGCGCGGCGATCGCGGATGGATCGAGCGGGCGCGGCAGATCGCCGACGGCAAGGGCGTGCATCTCGCGGTCGATGGCATCGGCGGCGCGATGCTGGCCGAGACGCTGGCTTGTGTTCGCCCTTTCGGGATCGCCGCGAGCCTCGGCCAACCCGCCGGCCCGATCCCGCCCGTTCGCGTCGAGGACCTCGGGTTCGCGCGCGCGATCGGGCTGATGCGGCCGAGCGTGATCGCCTATGCCAATGACCCGGACCTCTATCGCCGCGGCACCACCGATCTTCTCGCTGTTCTCGAAGACGGGCTCGCCAACCCGATCGGCGCCGCCTTCCCCCTTCGCGAGGCGGCGCGCGCCCACGCCGAGCTCGGCGCCGGGCGCACCACCGGCAGCGTCATCCTCACGGTGTAGCGAGAATGCCTTGCCGGTGGCCTTGGCTTGAGCCGGACGCGGGTCGAACCGGGGCCGCGGCGGGATAGCGGCGGCGACCGGACCCCGATGACACGAACCGGGGCCCGGCGCTGTCGCTTAAGGCGCCTATTTGACCGCCGAAAACGCGGTCGGGACTAGAATCTGGTTGCTGATGGTCTCGACGATAGCGCCGTCGCGCTCGGTTTCGGCGCGGGCCGCGATCCATTCCGGATCGGCCTGGAAGGTCGCCCACTTCTGCTCGCGCTCGGCCAGCGAGTCCCACTGCAGCATGTAATAGAGGTCCTGGTTCGATTCGCCGATCAGCACCGTCCAGAAGCCGGCCTGCTTGATGCCGTGCTTCTTCCAGATGTTCAGGGTAATGGTCTCGAATCGCTTCAGCAGATTCGGCAGACGGCCCGAGATGCAGCGGTAGACGCGAAGTTCGTAAATCATGTTTGCCCTTCCTTGGCGGCCGTATTCTCCATGCCGCCCGATTTCGATTGCGACGGCGTTTCCGTTTCAACCAAAGCGCGACCATTCGGCATCGCGGCGACGCGCGAGAGAAATCACGCTCTGTTCTTTCGATTGGGAGCGAGAATCATTTCTACACCAGGGCGCGAGCGAAGCTCAAGCGAGGATCGCGCCGAAGCCTGCTCGCGGCGCGGAAAGCCGGCGCGGCTAGCGCGTCGCGGCCGATCGGGTCGGCGAGGTCAAGGCGACGACACGGCCATCCTCGACCACGCCATAGACCAGGGTCGCCGCCGAGACGGCATCATGATCGGACGGCGTGAACGGATGGTCGTAGGTCTGTACCACGCCC
>JAJYTL010000395.1 GCA_021793055.1 Pseudomonadota bacterium | reverse complement strand
CTCGAGCGCCGCGATGCGGGCGAGATCGGCGAGCAGCACCTCGGAATCGACCCGGCGCAGATCGAAGCGCTGGCAGCGCGAGAGCACCGTCACCGGGACCTTGCGGATCTCGGTGGTGGCGAAGATGAACTTCACGTGGGGCGGCGGCTCTTCCAGCGTCTTCAGCAGGCCGTTGAAGGCCGCCGTCGAGAGCATGTGCACCTCGTCGATGATATAGACCTTGTAACGCGCCGCCACCGGGGCATAACGCACCTGCTCGATGATCTCGCGGATATCGCCGATGCCGGTGCGCGAGGCGGCGTCCATCTCCAGGACGTCGACATGGCGGTCCTCGGCGATGCGCCGGCAATTGTCGCACTCGCCGCAGGGCTCGAAGGTCGGGCGGTCGCTCTTGGTGCAGTTCAAGGCCCGCGCCAGAAGCCGCGCCGTGGTCGTCTTGCCGACCCCGCGCACGCCGGTGAGAATGAAGGCATGGGCGAGGCGGCCGCTGGCGAAGGCGTTTTCGAGCGTGCGCACCATCGCCTCCTGCCCGATCAGGGCGGCGAAGGTGGTGGGGCGGTATTTTCGCGCCAGAACGCGGTAGACGCCGGTCTCGGTCATTGCGACGGAAGCATAACTGCGGCGAGCTTGTAAGGCCAAGCGCCTTGATGCGGCCCGTGGCCGGCCGGCCGCCACAGGTCCTGGGCAGGCAGCGAAGGGTGGGAGGCTGGCTACGACCCGAGCCGGATTCGTTACGGCTGCTTCCTTCCGGACCTGACCGGGTTGGCGAGCGGCCCGTCCGCGACCAACCTCCCAAAGGCACTATATCAGCTTCCGCCCACGCCAGCGCAAGGGCTTGCGAATGCTTATGTTATGAACACACCGGCAGGGCCACCCCGACCCTCATAATAGTAATACGCAATACTATAATTATTTTAGATAATATTTGCAAGATTTTATCGGCCAATTAGTGATGTGTTTTATAAAAATTAATTTTGTCGAGAAGAGTATTAATCCGTCTCTGGTGGCCGCCGCTTTTTATGGAGAATGGCATGAACACGGTAATGGACCTGCCGGCAGTGGCAGCCGGTGCATCAGCGGATTTTCTGGCGCGACGTGCTGATCATCACGCCGCTAACCTTCTCGTGTCTTTCCGGCAACGCCAGAAATGATTGACTGCATAAGATGGTGGCTAGTTTCCTCGACTGGCGGCGCAAAGGGAAATTTCTAATCCTCAGCGGTAATCCCTCTTGGCTTGAAGTCAAAGAGCGCAGCAGAAGAATGGCACCCTTACCGACAGGATAGGTAATTCGCATGGTTTAACATGCCGTACTCTTTCGTCGCCGTTTTTGAGCGCGTCATCGAGGCTACCAAAGTTTGCTTGCGAGTTCGATTGCAGGCGGAAATGTTGCCATTTTACTTAAGAAGGATTGCTGTCTATGACTAAGATGACATCTCTTAAATTCGACGCCGAGATGAACCAGAAAGAACAAATGTCGGAAATAGGGAACCGTCTTAGTGGCTTAGGAGTCGAGCTTGCCGATGTGTCCGGGCGTATAGATGAAGTAACAAACCACGTTTCGCGGCAGTCGGAGCAGTTTACGGCATTGCATGGGTTGGCCGAAAGAATGGTCTTGGAGAATCGATCGATCAACGAGGCGGTTGCAGTTACGCAAAATGTAGCTTCAGTGGCAGGCAAACAAATTTCTCAGTCGCGGGTATCGGCGGTCGCTGCGGTGGAGAACATCGGCTATTTGGCTAACGCCATAGGGCGTATCGAAGACAGGCTTGAATCCTTCAATGGTGTTCTTAGCCAAGTGTCGAAAGTCTCGGCAGCGATCGAGACAGTCGCGAAGCAAACGCATCTCCTCGCGCTAAATGCGACCATTGAGGCAGCACGGGCAGGGGTGGCCGGCCGGGGATTTGCCGTAGTCGCCGGAGAGGTGAAGAGCCTTTCGGTGGAGACCCGCAAAGCGACAGGACAAATCCGCGAGATTGTCGAAAAGCTTAGTAATCAAATATCGCACCTAATAGGGGAAACTGGCGATGCCGCTGAGCGAGTAAAGCAGGTCGGTTCTGGAGCAACCGAAATGCAAGGGGTCATGGAACGGGTCGAGCAAAGCTTCGACTCCGTCGGCCGTGAGATCGAGCGGATCGCAAAATCTGAAAGCGAGAACTTGTCCGCCTGTGACAAGGTTTTGAATGAAGTGAACGATCTTGCGAACGGTGTCGAGCAGGCTTCCGGCCGCTTGAAGGAAGCGAATTCTCGTGTGGAGGCCTTAGTTGGCTTAAGTGGCACTCTTATGGAGTTGGTGGTGGAAAGCGGCGCCGAGACAAAGGATGCGCCGCTGGTCCGTGCCTTGATGGATTCTGCATCGGCGATCTCGCTGGCGTTCGATGCTACGATCAAACGAGGTGAGATTACGAAAGAAGCCTTGTTCGATACGAATTATCAGAAGATCGAAGGAACGGATCCGGAGCAGTTTTTCATCGGCTATTTAAGCGTGGCGGAGCACATATTAACGCCGATTCAGGAAAAATTACGGGGCGCAGATTCTCGGATCATCTATAGCGTATCCTGTGTTAACGACTGCTACTTACCAGTCCATCATCCTGAGTGCTCCAAAACGCCTCGGAATGACCCAGTATGGAATGCAGCAAATTGCCGAAATAAGCGGTTCTTTTTCGATGAAACGATGAGGGCCGCCGTCGCCAATGCAACGAAGCCGCTTTTATTCCAAACGTATCGGCGCAATATGGGCGGCGGCCGTTTCAACCTGATGAAGGATATTTCGGCGCCGATCTTCATTGGCGGGCGCAAGTGGGGCTGTTTGCGCATGGGGATTGTCGAATAATGGCCGTACAACGAGGACGTTTCGTGGTCGGACGTGAAATATCCGGAAGCGCTTTAGGGGCAGGGGTTTTCTGAGTTGAGGAAGTAATGGAATTTCCACCACCTCGCCGGTAGCCGCTTCACTCCTCAACCAATCTGAAAATTACCGCCCGCCTATTCTTCACAGCCGAC
>JAJYTL010000394.1 GCA_021793055.1 Pseudomonadota bacterium | reverse complement strand
TTCGATCTGACATGTAGATCGACCAAGGCGCGGATCGCCGCCGGGTGGCGCGCGAGGCTGCTCGCCCGCACCGCGAGCACCGCCGCCGGCGCGTCGTTCATCATCTGGTTGCTGCGAACCAGAAGCCGGGCCGTCGGATCGCGCGCCTCGACGATCGCCGGGATCGGCTTGAGCACCGAGGCGCCGTCAACGCTGCGCGACAATAGCGCCTGCTGCATCTGCGCCGCGCCCATGGCGAGAATGGCGACATCGGCCGGCTTCACGTGGGCAACCTGGAACAGGTAATAGCGCAGGATCGCGTCCGGCACCGAGCCCGGCGGCAGGGTGGCGAGACGCACCGGCCGCCCGGTCGCGCGGTGGAACGCGGCGAAGGCGGCGGCCGCATTCGGCGCCTTGAGAAAGGTCGCGGCGAAAGCGCCGCGGCCGAGCAGCCCGGCCTGATCCACCACCGTCGCCGCCACCACCTTGAGATCGACGCCATGCGCCGCCGCCACCAGCGCCGGGCCGATGCCGACATAGGCGACGTCGAAGCGGCCGGAGGCCAAGGCCTGCACCATCGCCGGGCCTGAGGAGAAGCGCGTCAGTTCAAGATCGAACCCCGCCGCCTTGGCCCAGCCCTTGCCCTCGATCACATAGAGTTGGGCCATCGGCAGGATCGGGATGTAGGCGACCCGGAGCGTCACCGGCGCGGCGGATGGCTTGGCCGCCGCCTTGGCCGGGAGCGGCGCGGCAAAGGCCGCGGCAAGCGTCAAAATCAAGGCCGCGGCCGAACGGGCGGCGGCGGACCGGAACCGGAAGCGAGGCTTCATGGCTATATAACACTCACATAGTGTCTAAATACAATAACAACCGTTATAGAATGTTTATACGACCGAAAAAATTTTGTCGCCTGTAATTTTTGCGAATCTGCCTTGCCGTCGGAACAACGGCCGATCGAACGGCGGCGGCCCGACGCGCGCCAAAAAAAGCCGGGCGCGAGGCCCGGTTTTGAGTATCGAACGCGGCATTCTGGCAAACCTCCCCGTCTCCGGGGCTGCAGGCTTAAGCGAAAGGCACGCGATCGAGAGAGATAAGGAGGATCAGAAGTCAATCGAGAGCAAAGGAAGAGCAAGCGACGCGAGGCCGTAGCGAGACGCAAAAGAGCGAAACCGAGGTCTTCGAGCTTTCACCGCCCGTGCTCCGCCTGCCATTGGCGGTAGTACTGCCATTGCAGCCATTGCCGGAACTCGACCCGTTGCGGCGCATTCTCCGGCAGGCTCATGAACCGCTGATAAGCCTGGAAGTCCCGGAACTGATCGTAATCCTGCGGCGAAAGCGGCGCGGCGACCGGCGCAGCAGCAGCCGGCGCCGGCGGCCCGGGCGCGGCGGCGGCGCTTGGCGCCGCCCGCCCCGGACCGACCAGCGAGGCTTGGTTTGGGTTGCTCGAATAGACCACCAGCCCGTTGTCGGAAGCGTAGCGGGAGTGGCTATCCAACAGACCCGGTCCCTTGGCCATGCGGTCGCCGCCCGGCAGGTTTTGCATGTCCGTCGGATGCGTGTGAATGGCGCATCCCGCCGTCGCCAACACCAACGGCAAAACCATGCCGAGCAGCAACCGTTTCATATGTTCTCCAACGCCAAGTGGTTACGCGGCAAGCTTACATGAACTTGATGCGAAGGCCACTGAACACCACGTTGATGTTCTTGGCGCTGGTGAAGCCGCTGGTCGCGTTCTTCACGTAGGCCGGCAGAGCGAGCTGGTAGTGGTGGAACGACGCGTAGAGCTCGACCGCGTTGGTCCAGTCGAAGACATAGGCGGCACCGATCTGCCGCGCCTTGAAGCCGGCATAGGGATAGTCCTGGGTCTCACCGTAGCTGGCGACCACGTGGTTCTGTCCGAAGACATAGCCGATCTGGCCGAAGTAGTTGGTGGCGTCATAGCCCTTCTGGCCGGGCAGCCCGGTGGCCGTAACGACCGTGTCCTTGCCGGTCACGTCCGCCGTCTTGGCATGCGCGGCCGAGACCGAGAACACCAGGCCGTCGGCGAGCAGCAGCGAGGCCGAGCCGTTCAGAATGCGGACGCGGCTGGTCGGGATGTATCCCGCGCCGGTCGCCGGATCGATCGCGATGCCCTGGTTCTCGCTGTCGGTCCAGCTCAGGCCCGCCTTGACCTTGACGCTTTTGGGCAGATGGAGATCGTAGCGCAGCGCGAGTTCATAGGCGTGGCCGTTGTCGAAGCTGCCCGAGGCGACGAAGCCGTTCAGCGAGGGCGAGTCGTAGCGAATCCGGCTGACGCGGCCGAGCGAGTTGAAGTCGCTGTTGGTCTCGCCGATGGTGTAGAGCTTGTGGCCGGCGCCGTCGACGAAGGTGATGCCGCCGTTGTAATCCTCATACTCGACGCCGCCGCCGATGAAGTTGGTGCCGGAGAGGTCGCGAGTATCGGCGTAGTGGGCCGCGCCGTCGCCCTTGCCGAGCGAGAAGGTGCCGAAATTGGTCTGCAGGTGGGCATCCACGATGCGGGTGTCGAGCTGCACCGAGCCGTTCGAGTTCTGCCCGATGTCCCACGACGAGGACGGCATCTGGGTCAGGCCGATTTCGTAGGTGAAGCCGAGCTTGAGCCCGTCGCCCATTGCCTGGCTGCCGGTGAAGCGAAAGCGCGAGTTCGAGCCGTTGTTATCGACGCTCCCCGCATCCGAGCGCTTGCCGTTGTTGGCGTAAACGAAGGCCCGGTCGACCTGCCCCGATACCTTGAAGTCGACCGCGTGGGCGGTGCCGGCGAAGCCAACCGCCATGAGGGCCACCGCCGACACCGGCACGACCTTGGTCAAAATCTTTCGCATATATCTTTCCCCTCCGAGAAGTTTGAAGCCAGGACGCAATCCAGGCGGAACGACAAGAGATCAAGTCTCTTGCGCGGCTTTCGAGGTCGCGATCATGAAGGGGTTGGATGACAGACCGATGTCATCGAAACTGCTGTTCGATGACATCCCGCGCGCAACAGGATCGCTGTTGCTATTCGGTCACA
>JAJYTL010000393.1 GCA_021793055.1 Pseudomonadota bacterium | reverse complement strand
ATAGGGCAGAGAGACCGACTCAGGGATGGTCGGCGCCAGCGGATTGACGCTGTTGACGCCCATGCCGTCCAGGAAAAATCGGCTAAACCCGCCGATGAAGGCATTCCCCGGCGTGAAAGAAAGACTGTAAGTGACGACGGTCCACAATACGGTGATCAGGCAGGTGACGGCGAAGCTCTGCATCACCGTCGCCAGAACGTTCATCTTCCGCACCATGCCGCCGTAATAGAGGGCAAGGCCGGGAACCGTCATAAGAAGCACCAGCGCGGTCGAAGACAGCATCCATGCCGTGTCGCCGCTATTGATTTTGGGCGCGTCCGCCGCAAAGGCGGGGTTGGCAAGCAGCACCGCGGCGATCAGGAAGGCGGTGATCGGGGCCAGTGCCGCAGCCACCCTTCGCCTTTGGCCTCGAATTTTTAACATTGGGGTCATAAGATCCTCCGGCAACACGAACCCCGCATCATGTGTTCCAAACGGCTTCAGCCTCGGCGACCCCCAGGGCCAAGAATTTACGGACGACCAACTCCGACGCCGTGACTGCCGTCCGTCTAGATCACACCGCGGACGCACGTTGAACGGCAAATTTCATGCCAGCCCGGAGATGGCTTGTGCACTCGCGAATAACAGATGAAGGCGATCATTTCGCGGTCATTGAGATGAAAAATTAGGCGAAATAAGCCAATTTGCTTATTTATTCGGCTGCCGAGTGGCGATAAGTCGGCCCGGTCGGGTGCCGATCTGCGAGGTTCGCCGCCCTAAGCCAAGCCGGATGGGCGCAGGAATGGCGGCGGATTTACCGCGGCGGCGGCCAGATGGCCGCCGCCGCGGGTGTCTAGATGGCCGCGCTAAAGCACCGAGAGATCGTAGCCGCGCTCGCCGTGGGCGATGGTGTCGAGCCCTTCGGCTTCTTCGTCGCGCGATACGCGAAGCCCGACCATGGCTTGCACCGCCTTCAGGATGAGATAGCTCAGCACTGCCGACCACAAGCCTGCGGCGACCACGCCGATGGCTTGCCGCGTGAGCTGTTGCGCGATGCTATGGGCTACCGGGAAACCCAGGCCGCCGAGGACCGGGGCCGCGAAAATGCCGGTGAGAAGGCTACCGAGGGCGCCACCCAGGCCGTGCACGGCGAAGACGTCGAGCGAATCGTCGATCTGCCAGCGGCGCTTCACAAGGGCGGTCGCGGCATAACAGATGATGCCCGCGGCGGTGCCGATCGGCAGCGCCCCGGCGGGGCCGATGAAGCCGGAGGCCGGGGTGATGGCGGCCAAGCCGGCGACGGCGCCGGTGACGGTGCCGATGAGGCTTGCCTTGCGATGCTCGATCCATTCGATGCCCATCCAGGTCAGCGCCCCGGCCGAGGCCGAGACATGGGTCACAAGCAGAGCCATGGCGGCGTTGCCGTCGGCCGCGAGGGCGCTGCCGGCGTTGAAGCCATACCAGCCGACCCAGAGCAGGCCAGCGCCGATCGCGGTCATCACCGGGCTGTGCGGGATGCTGATCTCGTTCGGGAAACCGCGCCGTTTGCCGATCACCAGCGCCGCGACTAGGGCGGCGCTGCCCGCCGTCACGTGAACCACGATGCCGCCGGCGAAATCCATGACGCCGAGCTGGGCCAGCCAGCCGCCGCCCCAGACCCAGTGGCAGACCGGCACATAGACCAGAATCAGCCATAGGGCGGAAAACAGCAGCACGGCGGCGAAGCGGATGCGCTCGACGAAGGCGCCGATGATCAGGGCGGGGGTGATGATCGCAAAGGTTGCCTGGAACATGAAGAAAGCGGCTTCGGGAATGGCGCCGTGCTGGGAATGGATGCCGACGCCCTGCAGGAAGGCCGTGCTCAAGCCGCCGATCCAAGGGTTGAGGCTGCCGCCGTTGGTGAAGGCCAGGCTATAGGCGCCGGCGAACCACAACACCGAGACCAGGGCCGAGATGACGAAACAGTGCATCAAGACTGAAAGCACGTTCCGTGCATGGACGAGGCCGCCGTAAAACAGCGCGAGACCGGGCAGGGTCATCATCAGCACGAGGCCGGTCGCGGTGAGAACCCAGGCCGTATCGCCGCCCGAGGCGGCGGCCGCCGGCGCCGCGGCGAACGCCGGCACCGGCGCCGCCAGCAAGGCCGAAACGCCCGCCACGACCAAGATCAAGACCAAAGGGAGCCGCGCAGGCCCGTTGCCGATCTGCTTTTTCATGGGTTTCTTTCCGGGGCGTAAGGCCTTGGCCCCTTCCGCGTCCAGTGTCATACCGCCGACCCCCGCCGGAGGCGAATCAACCGGCGGACATTGCTGGGTTTTTGCCCGATATCTGATCGCCTTGCAAGCAATTGCCCCATCTTTCGCCAGCCATTTTCTCGCCCTAAAGTCCGCCCATGCTGCCGCCCGGCTGCACCAGCGGAGCGGGCGGCTTGATCTGCGATTCGGACATGGCGGTCGCCGCCGTCGCAATGCGATGGCGCGGCCGTCCTGGGTCGCGGCGGGCCGTTCCGCGCCATCCTGTTGACAGCGCAACCCGTGGTCAGCGAAGGGAGTGAACGATGGACTATCAGACGGCCGAAAATCAGGTTGGCCAATTGCAGCAGCAGGCGGACCAAGTCGCGCAAGGGTTAAAGGGGCTTGCGGACAAGCTGCAGGCCAAGGTCGGCGATCCCGATCTCGCCCGTGAGCTCACGCTCGATCTTCGCGAGGCGGCGGTCGCCATCCAGCAGCAGAACCAATCGACGGTGGCGCTGATCGAGCAAATGGCGCAATACATTCATTCGCTGGAGAGCCACGTCAGCTCGGTGCCGCAGACCGGGTTCCAGACCCGCGGCTGGGCGAACCAGCCCTATGCCGGTGGCGGCGGCGGCTTCATGAGCAACGTGATGTCGGGGCTCGGCATGGGCGCCGGCTTCGGCCTCGCCAACGATCTGGTCGGCAGCCTTTTCAACGCGCTTTAATCCGCGGCACGGCAATCGGCGCCGGCTGCTTGTCGAAAGCAATGCGCTTGGACGGCTGGTCCCGGGCCT
>JAJYTL010000392.1 GCA_021793055.1 Pseudomonadota bacterium | reverse complement strand
CTTGGCCCCATTCCGTCGGCAACGTCAATCGCCGGGCGAAGGAGGTCCGAGTTCCGGCAACTTAGGGCTGTTGCCTTGGCGCGCTCTTGTGGCTGCCGATCTTGGGCTCCGCGCCGGCCAGCAGCCGGCGGATGTTCGGGCGGTGGCGAAGGAAGATCAACGCCGTCATGGCGATGATGACGGTGCTTCGCATCATGTCCGCCAAGATCGGGCTGGTGGCGCTGGCGGCCACGGCGGCGAGCAGCGCAGCGAGCGAGGAATAACGCAACAGGGCGGCGGTGGCGAGCCAGACGCCGCAGGCGATCAGGCCGACGGGAAAGGCAAGGACGAGCAGGATGCCGAGAAAGGTGGCGACCCCCTTACCGCCGGAGAACTTGAGCCAGATCGGGAAGATATGGCCGAGAAAGGCGCCGAGGGCCGCGATCGCCGCCGCCTGTAATCCGAAGTGGCGGCCAAGGTAAGCTGCAAGCGCGCCCTTGCCGCCGTCGAGGATCAGGGTGAGCAGGGCGAGATCCTTCCGCCCGGTGCGCAAGACATTGGTGGCGCCGATGTTGCCGGAGCCGATATTGCGGATATCGCCCATGCCGAACAGGCGGGTGAGCAGAAAGCCGAACGGAATCGCGCCGAGCAGATAGCCGCCTAGAAGCGCTGTGGTCCAGTAGGGCAGGGCCGCGCTCCAGGCCATCGGCGGCGTCATCGCCTAGGCATCGTCGTGGCGGAAGACGGTCTTGCCGCCGACGATGGTGCGGACGACACGGCCTTTGACGGGCCGACCATCGAAAGGTGAGTTCTTGGACTTGGAGAGAAATGCCGTCTCGTCGATGGTCCAAGGGCGCTCGAGGTCAATGAGCACGAGGTCCGCCGGCGCGCCCGCCTGCAGCCGGCCGCAGGGCAGGCCGAGGATTTCGGCCGGCCTGACCGTCATGGCGCCAAGCAGGCGGAGAAGCGGCACCTTGCCCTGGTGCCAAAGTTCGAGCGCGAGCGGCAGCATGGTTTCGAGCCCGATGATGCCGAAAGCGGCCTGGGCGAAGGGCAGTCGCTTGCTTTCCACGTCCTGGGGCGCGTGGCGGGACGAGATGACGTCGATGGTGCCATCGGCGAGGCCGGCGATCACCGCTTCGCGGTCCGCCGCCGCGCGCAGCGGCGGCTTGATCTTGGCGAAGGTGCGGTACTCGCCAACCGCCGTCTCGTCCAGCGCGAAATTGGCCGGCGCGGCGCCGCAGCTCACCGGCGTTCCCTTCGCCTTGGCGGCGGCGATGGCCGCGATCGACGCGCCGACCGAAACATGCGCGGCGTGCCAGCGGCCGCCGGTCATCTCCACCAAGCGAATGTCGCGCTCGACCAGGATGGTTTCCGCCGCGCCGGGGATGCCGGCGAGGCCGAGCCGCATCGCGACTTCGCCCTCGTTCATCACCGCGTCGCCGGCGAGCGTCGGTTCTTCCACGTGCTGGACAATGAGCAAGCCGAAGGCCGAGGCGTAAGCCAGCGCGCGGCGCATCACCAGAGCGCTGGCCACCGCATGTTCGCCCTCGGTGAAGGCGACGGCGCCGGCTTCCGCCAAAAGCCCCATGTCGACCAATTCGCTGCCGCCGAGATGTCGCGTGACGGCGGCCATGGGCAAGACGCGGGCCGAGGCGGTCTCGAGTGCGCGGCGGGCGACGAATTCGACCAACGCCACGCGGTCGATCACCGGGCTGGTATTGGGCGTCGCGCACAGCGTGGTGATGCCGCCGGCGGCGGCGGCGCGGGCGCCGGTGGCGATGGTTTCCTGGTGCTCGAAACCGGGCTCGCGCAAGCTCGCGTGCATGTCGATGAGGCCGGGGGCGAGCGCGAGACCGCGGCAGTCGACGATCTCGATTCCGGCCGGCACGCCGTCACGGAAGAGGTCGGGACCGAGATCGGCGATCGCCGCGCCATCGGTTAGCAGCACGCCTTCGGCATCGAGACCGCTCGCGGGATCGAGGAGCCGCGCTCCGACATAGGCGGTGCGGGGCGCGCTCATGTGCCGTTTCCGGTGCGGTTGCCGCTTTGCCGGGCGCGCTCGGTCAGGCTCGCGAGGCAAGCCATGCGCACTGCGACGCCCATCTCCACCTGCTCGCGAATGACGCTGCGGTGAATGTCGTCGGCGACTTCGGGGTCGATTTCGACGCCGCGGTTCATCGGGCCGGGATGCATGATCAGCGCATCCGGCTTGGCCGCCGAGAGCTTTTCGTAGTCGAGACCATAGAAGCGGAAATACTCGCGGATCGAAGGCACGAAGACGCCTTGCATGCGCTCGGTCTGGAGCCGCAGCATCATGACGATGTCGCAACCTGCGAGGCCGGCCCGCATGTCGTGGTGAACGGCGACGCCAAGGCGCTCGACCGCTGCCGGCATTAACGTCGGTGGCGCGATCAGGCGCACGTCGGCGCCCATGGTCTTCAGCAGATAGATGTTCGAGCGCGCCACCCGGGAATGCAGGATATCGCCGCAGATGGCAACGATCAGGCCGTCCAGCCGGCCTTTGCGGCGGCGCAGCGTCAAGGCGTCGAGCAGCGCCTGGGTCGGATGCTCGTGGCTGCCGTCGCCGGCATTGATCACGGCGCAGGTGACCTTTTGCGACAGCAATTGTACCGCGCCGGAATGGGGATGGCGGACCACCAGAACGTCGGGGTTCATGGCGTTCAGCGTCATCGCCGTGTCGATCAGGGTTTCGCCCTTTTTGATCGAGGAGGTCGAGACCGCCATGTTGATGACGTCGGCGCCGAGCCGCTTGCCCGCGAGCTCGAAGGAGGTGCGGGTGCGGGTCGATTCCTCGAAAAAGAGATTGATCTGGGTCAGGCCGCGCAGCGTGCCCTTTTTCTTGTCCAGCTGGCGGTTCTGCTCGACATATTCCTCGGCCCGGTCGAGGAGAAAGCCGATCTCCCCCGCCGACAGCCCCTCGATGCCAAGCAAGTGCGGATGAGCAAAGGCGAAATTGGTGCTCACGGTCATCAAAACGCGATAATGCCGGAGGACGCGGCGCGATGCA
>JAJYTL010000025.1 GCA_021793055.1 Pseudomonadota bacterium | reverse complement strand
CGGAGTCAGACGTTCCGCAGCGCGTCATCGTCAATGCCAACGCTCCGGCGGCCGCGAAACCGTTTTTCGGCGCCGATGCGGCCGCCGCTCGGACAAACGCGGCGCCAATAAACGCAGCCAGCCACGCCGTCGCGGCCAAGACCGCGCTCGCCAACCCGATCGCCCACAATCCCGCGAGCGTCGTCGTCCAGCGGGGCGAAACGCTATACGACATCTCGCAGCGCTATCACGTGCCGCTCCGCCTGCTGCTCGACGCCAACCGGCTGCGCCCGCCCTATGGCGACCTCGTCGGCCGCCGCCTCGTCTTGCCGAAGCCGCCGACCCATGTGGTGCAGACGGGCCAGACTCTCTACGGGCTGTCGCGGCTCTATCATGTCGGCCTTTACGAACTGGTCAGCGCCAACGACATCCAGGCTCCGTATCGGCTGGACGCCGGCGCGGTCTTGGTGATTCCGCCGCCCGAAGGCGGGCCGCCGGTGCCGCCGCTCAAGACCGCCGGGCCGCTCAAGACCGCGGCGCCGCGCCAGAGCCCGCCAGCGCCGGCGCCAATGATGGTGGCCGAGCGCCGCGGACCGCCGCTCCCGCAACCGGCGCCGCGAGCCGCGCCGCGGCACGAAACCGCGCCGCGTCAGGCCGAGGAACGCAAAGTCGAGCGCCCCATGGCCGCGCGCCCCAAGGCCACGCGACGCATGGCCATGCGCCGCGACAGCACGCCGCGCCGAACGGCGGCGAGCCCGCCGCCGATGCCCGTTGCCGAAGCCGCCGCGCCGCCCGGCCGCGGTCATCCCTTCCTGTGGCCGGTCAGGGGCCGCGTGCTGGTCGGCTTCGGGCCGGAATCGAACGGCCTCAACAACGACGGCATCAATATCGCGGTGCCCGAGGGCACGCCGGTGCGCGCCGCGGCAACCGGGGTCGTCGTCTACGCCGGCAACGAACTCAAGGGCTACGGCAACCTGCTGCTGATCCGCCATGCCGACGGCTGGATCACGGCCTATGCCCACAACGCCAAACTTCTGGTCCGGCGCGGCCAGCGGGTGACGCGCGGCGAGATCATCGCCCGTGCCGGCGAGACCGGCGGCGTCAGCTCGCCGCAGCTCCATTTCGAGATCCGCCACGGCACCCAGGCGGTCGACCCCTTGCGCTATCTTTCCGCGCAGGCGGCGACCCGCGGCCCCCGCGCCGGCTAGAGTGCGATCCGAGCCATTGCAACAGCGCTCGGATATCATTTAGGGGCGGATCTCCCCTAAATCATCGTGCGCCCGAGCCTAGTCCCGAAAAGCGCAAACCACTTTTCGGGATCGGGCTCCAAATTATCGGAACAGCGCATGGATATGATTTAGGGGCGGATCGCCCCTAAATCATATCCATGCGCTAGAGCTGCTTGCCGAGCCGGCCGGCGAGATCCTGGATGAACTGCCAAGCGACGCGGCCCGAGCGCGAGCCCCGCGTCACCGACCATTCCACCGCCTCGGCGTGAAGGCGCTCGCGATCGATGTCCAGCCGGTAGTAATCGGCATAGCCGTTGACCATGGCGAAGAAGTCGTCCTGGCTGCAGTTATGGAAGCCGAGCCAGAGGCCGAAGCGATCCGAAAGCGAGACCTTCTCCTCCACCGCCTCGCTCGGATTGATCGCAGTCGAGCGCTCGTTCTCCATCATGTCGCGGGGCAGCAGGTGGCGGCGGTTGGAGGTGGCGTAGAAGATCACGTTGTCCGGACGGCCCTCGATGCCGCCGTCGAGCACCGCCTTCAACGACTTGTAGCTGGTGTCGTTGTTGTCGAAGGAAAGGTCGTCGCAGAACAACAGGCAGCGGCGCTGGCTGCGGCGCAACAGCTGGAGCAGCGCCGGCAGGCTCTGGATGTCCTCGCGGTGGATTTCGATTAAGGCCAGGGTGCCGGGCTTCTCGGCGTTCAAGGCGGCGTGGATCGCCTTGACCAGCGAGCTCTTGCCCATGCCGCGGGCGCCCCAGAGGAGCGCGTTGTTGGCCGGCCAGCCCTCGGCGAAGCGGCGCGTATTGTCGAGCAGGATGTCGCGGACCCGCTCGACGCCCTGGAGCAGCGAGAGATCGACCCGATTGACCTTGGCTACCGGCTCGAGGCCTTCGGGCTGTTGATGCCAGATAAAGGCATCGCCTTGATCGAGACCGATTTTCGGCGGCGCCGCCGGGGCGAGCCGCTCTAGCGCATCGGCGATGCGCGTCAGCAAAGGCAGGAGATCATCACGCATGGCTATGACAGGTTCGAGGATTCCGAGGAAATCGCCGCGGCGGGCGGGGCTTGGCGGCCAGACCCTAACACAGGCCGGGCCGGCGTCAAATCGGCGCGGCGGGCAAATCTCGCGACCCGCGCGGCGGCTATGTCCAAGAACATATCCGCGCCGCGATCGCGGGCCGCGGCAAGATCGCCGAGCCTACGGGTTCCTGTGGAAAACTCGGCTTGGCAATTCGCGGACGGGGAGACTATAGTCCGCCCACTCCGGCGATCGAGAAGAGGAAGCCATGACCCCAAATTGGCAGACCATTGAGCAGTTTCTGCCGCTCGTCCTGATCTTCGTCGTGTTCTACTACCTTTTAATCCGGCCGCAGCAAAAGAAGGTCAAGGAACACAAAGCGATGGTCGACGCGCTTCGGCGCGGCGACACGGTGGTGACGGCCGGCGGCCTGATCGGTCGCGTCGCCAAGGTGATGGACGACAACACCGTCCAGATCGAGATCGCCGACAACGTGCGGGTCCGGGTCGTGCGCGGCACCCTGGCCGAGGTCCGCAGCAAGGGCGAGGCGGCGAAGGAGAGCGACGGCGAGAGCGGCGCCAAGGCCGCGAACAAGAACGAAAGCGCCGCGCAAGCCTCGGAGCGCAAGGGCGGGCTGCTTTCCAAGCTATTCAAGTAGGGACCAGCGCGGGCCGCCGATATGCTCTATTTCCCGAAGTGGAAAATCGCCCTGATCCTTGGCGTCTGCCTGCTCGGCATCCTGTTCACCATGCCGAACATGCTGCCGAGCGCGGTGGTGAAGAAGATCCCCAATTGGCTGCCCAACCAGCAGGTCCGGCTCGGCCTCGATCTCCGGGGCGGCTCCTATCTTCTGCTGCAGGTCGACGTCGGCTCCCTGACCAAGGATCAGCTCGAGAACCTGGTCGAAAACGTGCGCGAGACCCTGGCCAAGGCCCGCATCGGCTATAAGGGCCTCGGCATCGTCAACAACGCGGTCCAAGTGACGATCCGCAGCCAGGCCGACGTCGCGCGCGCCGACAAGCTGCTGCAGGCCCTGGCGACGCCGCTTTCCGGCGGCCTGTTCGGCGGCCGCGGCCAGACCGACATCACCGTTAACGCGGGCGCCGACGGCGCCGTGACCTTGAAACCGACCGAGGCGGCACTCGACGAGCGCAGCGAGCAGGCGGTGCAACAGTCAATCGCCATCGTGCGCCGGCGGATCGACGCCACCGGCATCAACGAGCCCGAGATCCAGCGCCAGGGCAACAACCAGATTCTGGTGCAGCTGCCGGGCCTCAAGGACCCGACCCGCATCAAGCGGCTGTTGGGCAAGACCGCGCGGCTCACCTTCCAGCTTCTCGATTCCTCGCCCGAAGCCGAGGCCGGCCACGTGCGGCCCGGCTCGGAGCTGCTCTATTCCGATCATAACGGACCGAACGGCAAGCCGATCCCCTATATCGTGCGGCGGCAGATCTCGGTCTCCGGCGCCGACCTCACCGACGCCCAGGCGACCTTCGACAGCCAGAACGGCGAGCCGGTGGTGAGCTTCCGCCTCAACGCCCTCGGCGCCCAGCGCTTCGCCGACGTCACCCGCAACAACGTCGGCAAGCCCTTCGCCATCGTACTCGACAACAAGGTGATCTCGGCGCCGGTGATCCGGGAGCCGATCCTCGGCGGCTCGGGCCAGATCAGCGGCAATTTCACCGTTCAGTCGGCGAACGACCTTGCCATCCTGTTGCGCGCGGGCGCGCTGCCGGCGCCGCTCCGCGTGATCGAGGAACGCACCGTCGGGCCGCAGCTCGGCGCCGATTCGATCCGCTCCGGCGTCGAGGCCTCGATCATCGGCTTCCTCCTCGTGGTCGGCTACATGACGGTGTCCTATGGCCTGTTCGGCATCTTCGCCAATGCCGCGCTGATCGCGAACCTGTTCCTGATCCTCGGCGTGATGTCGGCGCTGCAGGCGACCCTGACGCTGCCCGGCATCGCCGGCATCCTGCTCACCACCGGCATGGCGGTGGACGCCAACGTGCTGATCAACGAGCGCATCCGCGAGGAATACCTGCTCGGCAAGTCGCCGCTCGCCGCCATGGAGGCGGGGTTTGCCCGCGCCTTCACGACGATTTTCGATTCGAACAGCACGACGCTGATCAAGATGGCGATCCTGTTCGCGCTCGGCGCCGGCCCGGTCCGGGGCTTCGCCGTGACCATCAGCATCGGCATCCTGACGTCGATGTTCACCGCCATTCTGCTGACCCGCCTGCTGATGGTCTTCTGGTACCGTCGCCGGCGGCCGGCCGCTTTGCCCGTGTGAGGCTCCGATGCGCCGCCTTCGACTGATCCCCGACAAGACCAACATCAAGTTCATGCGCGGGCGCTTCATGGGCCTGATCGTGTCGGCCGTGCTCAGCATCGCCTCGGTGATTCTGTTCTTCTATCCCGGCCTGAACTACGGCGTCGACTTCAACGGCGGCATCGTGATTCAGGTGCGGATGGCGAAGCCGGCGAATTTCGCCACGCTCAGGCCGGCCTTGAACGATCTCGGGCTCGGCGACGTGCAGCTACAGCAGTTCGGCACGCCGCGCGACGTCCTGATCCGGCTTGAGAAGCAGACCGCCAAGGACGGCGAGGAGCACGCCGTCGCGGTGCTGCGTCACGAGTTCGCGACGCGCTATCCGGGCGCGGACATCCAGGCAGTGGATGCGGTCGGCGCCACGGTCAGCGCGCAGCTTTTCCGCGACGGATTGATGGCGGTGGGCTTGGCGCTGGTCGCCATGCTGGTCTACATCTGGTTCCGTTTCGAATGGCAGTTCGGCGTCGGCGCCGTGGTGACGCTCATTCTCGACGTCACCAAGACGATCGGATTCTTCGCCGTCGTCGGCCTGCAGTTCAATCTGACCAGCATCGCCGCGATCCTCACCATCATGGGCTATTCCATCAACGACAAGGTGGTGGTGTACGACCGCGTGCGCGAGAACCTGCGCAAGTTCAAGACCATGCCGCTCAGGGAGCTGATCGATCTCAGCATCAACGAGACCCTGAACCGCACCGTCAACACCTCGCTGACCACCTTCCTCGCCACCTTGCCGCTGGCCCTGATCGGCGGCTCGGCGATCCAGGGCTTCGCCATCACCATCCTGTTCGGCATCGTGGTCGGCACCTCATCCTCAATCTTCATCGCCGCGCCGATTCTTCTCTTCCTCGGCCAGAACCGCCTGCGGCGCGGTCAGCCGAGCGAAAACCGCGTGGCGGACCGCACCCCGGCCTGATGGACATCACGCCGCAAATCCCGTCCGGGCGGCAGGTCGTTCAGGCCTACGGCAACGGTAGCTTTCGCGTCAGCGGCCAGGCCTATCGCGGATCGGTGCTGATTTTTCCGGATCGGACCCTGACCTGGCCGGTCACGGCCATGGCCGAGGTCGGCGAGGCGAGCCTTGAGCCGGTGCGCGCGGCCGGCGGCGAGGTGGAGCTTCTGCTGCTCGGCTGCGGCGGTGCGATGGCGCCGATCCCGGCGTCGCTCCGCGCCTGGCTCAAGAGCGCCGGCATCGTCGTCGAGGTCATGGATACCGGCGCCGCCTGCCGTACCTACAACGTTCTTTTGGCCGAGGCGCGCCGGGTCGCCGCCGCGCTGATCGCGGTCGGCTAGCGCAGGATGACTTTGGGTCGAAGCGACCCAAAGTCATCTCCGTGCGCTGTTCCGATGGGTTGGAGCACGATTTCGCGCGAAAAGTGACACCACTTTTCGCGATCATGTTCTAGCCGAGGTTCTTGTTGGCGAAGTCCCAGTTCACCAGATGGTCGAGATAGGCCTGGATGAAGTCCGGCCGCCGGTTCTGGTAATCGAGGTAATAGGCGTGCTCCCAAACGTCGAGGGTCAGGAGCGCGGTCTGCTTGTGCGCGAGCGGCAGATCGGCGTTCGCGGTCTTCACCACCTTGAGCTTGCCGCCGTCCAGCACCAGCCAAGCCCAGCCGGAGCCGAACTGGGTCGCCGCCGCCTGCTTGAACTCGGCCGCGAACTTGGCGTAGTCGCCGAAATCCTTGTCGATGCGCTTGGCGATCTCGCCGGTCGGGGCGCCGCCGCCCTGCGGCTTCATGCTGTTCCAGAAGAAGGTGTGGTTCCAGGTCTGCGCCGCGTTGTTGAAGATGCCGGCCTTGGCCGCGTCGCCGGCAACGCCCTTGATGATGTCCTCGAGCGAAGCCGAGGCCATCGGCGTGTCCTTGACCAGATTGTTGAGGTTGGTGACATAGGCGTTATGGTGCTTGCCATGGTGGAATTGCAGCGTCTTCGCGGAGATATGCGGGTCGAGCGCGTTCTCGGCGTAGGGCAAGGGGGGAAGTTCGAACGCCATGGAATCCTCTCTCTCGTTTTTCTGCGGTGGGGGAAGCTAATGCGGCAACGAGGCGCGGGTGCGCGATGAATGGCCGCTGGCTATACATGTATGGCGAAGCCGCCCGGGGTGCAACCCGGGAGATCGGGCCGGGCTTCGCGCCCGCCGGCAGCCATGGCTGAGAGAGAAAGGCGCGAGACCGCGCCGAGGCTGGCCGGCCACGCGGCGGCGGCGGTGCGGCAACTCGACCCCGACCGCTGGCTGACCGCGCTGTTCGCGCCGGACGCCCGGCGGGCGGACCTGCTCGCGCTTTACGCCTTCAACATCGAAATCGCCCGCATCCCGGAACAGGTGCGCGAGCCCGCGCTCGGCGATATCCGCCGGCAATGGTGGCGCGACACCGTGGCGGCGGCCTTCGCCGGCCAGGCGCCGCGCGGCCACCCGGTGGCGGAAGCGCTGCAACGGGCGATCCGCGTCCACGATCTGCCGCAGGCCCCCTTCACGCGCCTGCTCGAGGCCCGGGCCGCCGATTTCGGCCCGCCGCCGGCGCGGATCGAGGACCTTGAGGCCTATGCGCAAGGCACCGCCGCCAGCTTGAGCGCACTCGCGTTGCGGATTCTCGGCGTCGCCGATGCGCCGAGCCAGACGGCCGCCGAGGCGACCGCGATCGGCTTCGCCCTGATCGGCCTGATTCGCGCCGTGCCCTTCCATGCCGCGGCGCGGCGGCTTTATCTGCCGCAAACGCTACTCGCGGCGCAAGGCCTCGACGCCGAGGCGGCTTTCGGCGGCGCGCCCGCGCCCGCGCTTCGCCGCGTCATCGAACAGGTCGCGGACCGCGCGGCGGGCTATCTCGCGGCGGCGCGAAGCGCGCGCGGCGAGGTCTCGCGCGCGGCCCTGCCGGTGCTGCTGCTCGGCACCTTGGCCGAGCTTTACCTGAAGCGGCTGAAGCAGTCCGGCTTCGATCCGGCCTCGCCGCGGCTTGCCGTCGGCATACCGAGGAAACAGATCACGCTCTTGCTCCGCGCCGGCCTCGGCCGGTTTTGAAGCCAACGGTGTTAAGGCCGGTCGTGTTGCGGCCGGCGTTTCAGGGCCGCTTGCGCGTGAGGAAGGCCTGCATCATGCGCTTCGGCTCGTCGCCCTCGTAGGCTTCGGCAAAGCGCGCGATCCCGGCCTCGATCGCCGGCCCGAGCGGCAGGCTCTGCCATTCGCGCATCAAGGCCTTTTGCAGGCGAATGGCGCGCGGTCCGGCGGCGAGCAGCGCGTCGAGCCAATCTTCCAGCGCGGCGTCGAGATCGGCTGCCGGCACTACCCGTTCCACCAGGCCGTAGGCCAGCGCCTCCGCCGCGCCCCAGCGCTTGCCGAGATAGACCAGTTCCGCCGTGCGGCCCCAGCCGACCAGGCGAGGCAGGAGCGCCGCCTCGATCACCGAGGGAATGCCGACCATGACCTCGGGCATGCCGAAAACCGCGGTCTCGGCGGCGAGGCGAAGATCGCAGCCGGCCGCGACTTCGAGCCCGGCGCCGAGGCAATAGCCGTCGATGCGGGCGATCACCGGCACCGGAATGGCGCCGAGCGCGGCGATCGCCTCGTGCAGCGCGGTGATGAAGGCGGTGGCGCTCCCGGCGTCCAGCGTCGCCATATGCCGCACGTCGGCGCCGCCGATGAAGGCGCGACCGCCGACGCCGGTGACGACCACGGCGCGCAGGCCATCGTCGTCGTGCAGGCTGCGGGCGGCGGCCGTGAGTTCGGCCAGGGCCTCGGGCCCGACGATGTTGAGATCGTTCTCGCCCCGGATCGCGAGAGTGGCGACGCCGTCGGCCGCGCGCCGCGCTGCGCGTTTCAACGCAACCCAAGCGCCCGCGCTCATGCCGCCGCCTTGCTGTCGAGCCAGCGCGCGAGATCGCGCCGCGCGCGGGCGTTAATCGCCGCCTTGCGGTCGCTTTTCCGCACCTTGGTCGCAAGCTCCGGAAAGAGACCGTAATTGACGTTCATCGGCTGGAAGCTTCGGGCGTCGGCGCCGCCGGTGATATGGCCGAGAAGCGCGCCGAACGCGGTCGTCGCCGGTGGCGGCTGGATGGCGTCGCCCCGGCGCTCGGCGGCGGCGAAGCGGCCGGCGAGGAGGCCGATGGCGGCGCTTTCGACATAGCCCTCGACGCCGGTGATCTGGCCGGCGAAGCGCAGCCGGAGATCCGCCTTGAGCCGCAGATCGGGCGCCAGAAGCCGCGGGCTGTTGATGAAGGAATTGCGGTGCAAGCCGCCGAGACGGGCGAATTCCGCCGCCTCGAGACCGGGGATCATGCGGAAGATGCGCGCCTGCTCGCCGTATTTCAGCTTGGTCTGAAATCCGACCATGTTGTAGAGCGTGCCGAGGGCGTTGTCCTGGCGAAGCTGCACCACCGCGTGAGGACGGGCGCCGCGATGCGGATCGGTGAGCCCGACCGGCTTCATCGGGCCGAAGGCCAAGGTCTCGCGGCCGCGCGACGCCATCACCTCGATCGGCAGGCAGCCCTCGAAATAGGGCGTCGTCGCCTCCCAGTCGCGGAAGGCGACGGTCTCGGCGGCGAGCAGCGCGTCGATGAAGGCTTCGTACTGGTCGCGGTCGAGCGGGCAATTGATGTAATCGGCGCCATCGCCGCCCGGCCCCGTCTTGTCGTAGCGCGACTGGAACCAAGCCTTGGAGAAATCGATCGAGTCCTTGTGCACGATCGGCGCGATGGCATCGAAGAAAGCGAGCGCGTCCTCGCCAGTGAGCTGTTGGATGGCGGCGGCGAGCGGCGCCGAGGTCAAGGGTCCGGTGGCGACGATGACGCTGTCCCAATCGGCGGGCGGCAGCGCCGCGACCTCGCCGCGCGCGAGCGTGATCAGGGGCTCGGCCAGGATCGCGGCCTCGACCGCCGCCGCAAAGCCGTCGCGATCGACCGCCAAGGCGCCGCCCGCCGGCACCTGATGGCGATCCGCCGCGGCGAGAATGAGCGAGCCGGCATCCCGCATCTCGGCATGCAGCAGGCCGACGGCGTTGCGCGCCGCGTCGTCCGAGCGAAAGGAATTGGAGCAGACCAGCTCGGCCAGCCGGCCGGTTTGGTGGGCCTCGGTCGATTTCTCGGGCCGCATCTCGTGCAGCACCGTCGCGACGCCGGCCCGCGCGAGCTGCCAGGCCGCCTCGGACCCCGCAAGCCCGCCGCCGATGACATGAACCGGCGTCACTGTCGCCATCGCATCCTTCCCTTGCTGTCGTCGTTCCACGTGGCGCCGTTCAATGTAGCGTCGGCCGCGGCAATGTCATGCCTCTTCCGCCTCGCCGTCGCCGGCGATCACGGCGCGCGCGATGGCGAGCGAAAATCCGCGCCGCGCCAAGGCTGCCATATCCTTCCGGCGATGGGCCTCGCGCGCCGCGGCCGGGCGCCAGGGGCCGAGCCGCCGGCGCCGCGCATAGGCGCTTGCCGCCGCCATGTCGGCTTCCGGGTGATCGGCCTCGAGCGCATCGAGCGCTGCCTCGATCACCTCGCGGGCGACGCCGGCGCTGGCCAAGGTGGCGGCGATGCGGCCAAGCGACTTGCCCTGGCGGAACAAGGTCGCGGCGCGGCCTGCCGCGTAGCGCGCGTCGTCGAGAATCGCCGCCCGCTGCAGCTTGGCGATGACGGCGTCGATGGCGTGTGCCGCCGCCTCGCGATCGACCGGTCCCTTGCGTTCCGCCCGCATCACCCGGCGATGCAGCACGCGGCGGAGATTTTCCCCCGAACTCGCGTAACGTTCGAGATAGAGCAGCGCCGCCCGTTCGAGCGAATCGGGGCGGAGCGAGATCTTGGATTTGCGCGGCGCGGCGGCCACCGCGCCGCTCAACGCGCCGCGCGCCGGCGCGGCCGCCGCGCCGGCGGCTCGCCCAGCCTCGGCCGGGCGAGGGCGGCCTTGAGATACCGCCCGGTGTGGCTCGCGGCAACGGCCGCGACCGCTTCCGGCGTGCCGGCGGCAACGATGCGGCCGCCCTGATCGCCGCCCTCGGGGCCGAGATCGACGATCCAGTCCGCCGTCTTGATGACTTCGAGATTGTGTTCGATCACCACCACCGTATTGCCCTGCTCGACCAGCGCGTGCAGCACTTCGAGAAGCTTGCGCACGTCCTCGAAATGCAGGCCGGTGGTGGGTTCGTCCAGAATATAGAGCGTGCGGCCGGTGGCGCGCCGCGACAGCTCCTTCGCGAGCTTGACGCGCTGCGCCTCGCCGCCCGAAAGCGTCGTCGCCGCCTGGCCGACCTTGATATAGCCGAGACCGACCTCCTGCAACATGGCGAGCTTGTCGCGGATCGCCGGCACGGCGCGGAAGAAATCGGCGCCGTCGTCGACCGTCATTTCGAGCACGTCGGCGATCGACTTGTCCTTGAACAGGATTTCCAGGGTCTCGCGATTGTAGCGCCGGCCCTTGCAGACGTCGCATTGCACGTAGACGTCGGGCAGGAAATGCATCTCGATCTTGATCAGGCCGTCGCCCTGGCAAGCCTCGCAACGGCCACCCTTGACGTTGAAGGAAAACCGCCCCGGCTTGTAGCCGCGGGCCTTGGCTTCCGGCAGGCCCGAGAACCATTCGCGGATCGGGCCGAAGGCGCCGGTATAGGTGGCCGGGTTCGAGCGCGGCGTGCGCCCGATCGGCGACTGGTCGATGTCGACCACCTTGTCGAGATGCTCAAGTCCGTCGATGCGCTCGTGCGCCGCGGGATGGACGCGGGCGCCGTTCAGCCGGCGCACCGCAGCCTTGTAGAGCGTTTCGATGATGAGGGTCGACTTGCCGCCGCCGGAAACGCCGGTGACGGCGGTGAAGGTGCCGAGCGGCAACGCCGCGGTCACGTTCTTCAGATTGTTCTCGCGCGCGCCGACCACGCTAAGCCAGCGCGGCCCCGCCGGTCGCCGTTCCGCCGGCACCGGGATTTCGCGCGCGCCGCGCAAGTATTGGCCGGTCAGGGATTGCGGCGCCGCCGTGACCTCGGCCGGCGTCCCTTCCGCCACCACCCGGCCGCCATGGACGCCGGCGGCCGGACCCATGTCGATGACGTAATCGGCCTCGCGGATCGCCTCCTCGTCGTGCTCGACGACCAGCACCGTGTTGCCGAGATCGCGCAAGCCCTTCAGGGTTTCGAGCAAGCGCGCGTTGTCGCGCTGGTGCAGGCCGATGGACGGCTCGTCGAGCACGTAGAGAACGCCGCTCAAGCCGGAACCGATCTGCGAGGCGAGGCGGATGCGCTGGCTTTCGCCGCCGGAGAGCGTGCCGGAATTCCGCGACAGCGTGAGGTAGCCGAGGCCGACATTGTTGAGGAAGCCGAGGCGATCGGCGATTTCCTTCAGGATGCGGTTCGCGATCTCGCGCTGTTTCTGGGTGAGCTTGCTCTTCAGCGTCGCGACCCAGCGCGCCGCCTCAGCGACCGACAATTCGGTCACCTCGCCGACATGGCGCTGGTCGATCTTGACCGCGAGCGCCTCGGGCTTCAGGCGATAGCCGTGGCAGGCGGCGCAGGGCTCGGGGCTCTGGTAGCGCTCAAGCTCCTCGCGAATCCAGGCGGAATCGGTTTCCTTCCAGCGCCGCTCCAGGTTCGGCAGCACGCCCTCGAAGGGCTTGCGCGTGGTGTATTGCCGGCTGCCGTCGTCGTAGGTGATCGGCACCACGTCGTCGCCGCTGCCATGTAGCAGGATCCGCCGGTACTCGGGGTCGAGATCGCGCCACGGCACGGTGGTGGAAAAGCGGAAGTGGCGGGCGACGCCGTCCAGCGCCTGCAGGTAATAGGGCGTTGAGTGCTGCGACCACGGCGCGATGGCGCCTTCGCGCAGCGACAGCCGCTCGTCCGGCACCACGAGATCGGCATCGAAGACATGCTTGACGCCAAGCCCGTCGCACACCGGGCAGGCGCCATAGGGATTGTTGAAGGAGAACAGCCGGGGCTCGATCTCGTCGATGGTGAAGCCCGAGACCGGACAGGCGAACTTGGCGGAGAAGGTCTGCCGCTCGCCGCTCGTCGCGTCCTCGACATAGACGATGCCCTCGGCGAGATCGAGCGCGATTTCGAGGCTGTCGGCGAGCCGGGTCTCGATCTTCGGCCGCACCACCACGCGATCCACCACGACGTCGATATCGTGCTTGCGCTTCTTGTCGAGAGCCGGGATCTCGTCGATCTCGTACAGCTTGCCGTCGACGCGCAGGCGCTGGAAGCCGCGCTTGCGGAGATCGGCGATCTCCTTGCGATATTCGCCCTTGCGCCCGCGCACGAAGGGCGCGAGCAGATAAAGCCGCGTGCCCTCGGGCAGCGCAACGACGCGATCGACCATCTGCGACACGGTCTGGCTCTCGATCGGCAGCCCGGTGGCCGGCGAATAGGGCACGCCGACGCGGGCGTAAAGCAGCCGCAGGTAGTCGTAGATCTCGGTTACCGTGCCGACCGTCGAGCGCGGATTGCGCGAGGTCGTCTTCTGCTCGATCGAGATCGCCGGCGACAGCCCGTCGATATGATCGACATCGGGCTTTTGCATCAATTCGAGGAACTGGCGGGCATAGGCGGAGAGCGATTCCACGTAGCGCCGCTGGCCTTCGGCATAGATGGTGTCGAAGGCGAGCGAGGACTTGCCGGAGCCAGAAAGCCCGGTGATGACTACGAGCTTGTCGCGCGGAATCTCCACGTCGACGTTTTTCAGATTGTGCTCGCGCGCGCCGCGGACGGAGATGACCTTGTTCATAAAAACCAGCTAACGGGATAAGCACGCCGCGCGGCATAGGCCGCCGGCAAGCGCGCTATTATGGCGCAAAACCGGATGCGGGAAAGCCGCGTTTTCGAGCCCGACGGCGATAAGGAGGTGAACGGGAAGCCCGATCCGGGATAGGCTTAGGCGTTCCGCCGAGGACCAACCACGGGAGGCCAAAACCGTGCCCGACAAGAGCCTTGGCCACGATGGCACCGGCAGCGACGGCACTGGCGGCGGCAAGCTCCATATCGGCACCTCCGGCTGGCATTATCCGCATTGGCGCGGCCCGTTCTATCCCAAGGGCATGGCGGCGCGCGCCTTTCTCGGCTTCTACGCCGAGCGCTTCGGTGCCGTCGAAATCAACAACACCTTCTACCGCCTGCCGACGCCGGCGACGCTCGCCGCCTGGCGCGCGGCGACGCCGGCCGGATTTCTGTTCGCCTGCAAGGCGAGCCGCTATATCACCCACATGAAAAAGCTGTCCGACCCGGCGGCGGCGACGCGGCGGTTGTTCGATCGCGTCACCCTCCTCGGGCCGAAGCTCGGGCCGATCCTGTTTCAGTTGCCGCCCCATTGGCACCTCGACGCCGGGCGTCTGGCGCAATTTCTCGCCGCCCTGCCACGCGGCTTTCGCTTCGCCTTCGAATTCCGCGACGAGAGCTGGTTCGCGCCGCCGGTGTTCCGCCTGCTCGAGCGTCATGGCGCCGCGGCTTGCGCCTACGATCTCGGCGGCCGGCGCGCGCCGATCCGCGTCACGGCGGATTTCGTCTATGTCCGCCTGCACGGCCCGGGCGATCCTTACCGCGGCCGCTACGACGGCCGCACCCTCGCCGCCTGGGCCCGGCGCGCCCGCGCGTGGCGGCAATCCGGCCTCGACGTGCATTGCTATTTCGACAACGACGAGGCCGGCCACGCGGCTGAGGACGCTTTGCGGCTTCAGGCGCTGCTTCAGGACGGCGACGCGGCGTAATTGTCCGCCGCGACCAGCGTGATCGGCTGTGTCACCAGGGTGACGCGGAGCGGCAGTCGGGCGAGCAGGTCGCCATCGGCCTGGATCGCCTCGCCGGGCTCGCCCGAGACCTTGACCGCAACCGCCAGGACGATGCGGACATCGGGCAGCCGGTCGAGCCGGTTGCCGAGCAGCGCCAGCGCGTAACGCAGCAGGTTCCAGCGCCCGGCGCGCTCGAACAGCGCGACATGAAGCGCGGGCTGGTCGAGCCGGGCCGCCGGCGCGACGACGAAGCGGCCGCCGTAGTAGTGGCCCTTGGCGATCACCACTGAGGTGGCGGGAAAGGTGCGGCCGTCGATCTCCACCCGATAGCGGCGCGGGCGGTAGCGCAGGAACTGGCGGAAGGCGGAGAGCACGTAGGCGGCCTTCCCGAGGCCGCGCTTCAGCCGGAGATCGAGCCCTTCCACCACCCAGGCGTCGAAGCCGATGCCGATCATCAAGGCGAAGCGGCGCCAGGGCGATCGCCTCGGCGACCGCCGCGGCCGAGGCGCCGAGACCGATCTCGGCCGCCAGCACGTTGGCGGTGCCGAGCGGCAACAGCGCGAGCGGCACCTCCGAGCCGGCGAGGTCGTTGATCACTTCGTTGATGGTGCCATCGCCGCCCGCCGCGACCACCAGATCGTAGCGGCCGGGCGCCGCCGCGCGCGCCAGGACCTCGGCATCGCCGGGGCCGGCGGTTGGGCGCACGTCGAGCGCGCAGCCGCGTTCGCGCAACAGCGCGATCACCCGCACGAAGCGCCGCCGACGGCGCCAACCGGCGACCGGGTTTTCTCGTGGGAAGCCTGCGCGCGGCAATTTCTCGACAATCTGCAGATCACGGAAGCGACCGCGCCGACCGCCCACCCGGCGCCCGAGGCGCGCCGAGCCTCCTGACCGCGCTTTCCCATCGTTGGCAAACCTCGGCGGCACGTAACGCCGGTTGACGCGGGCTTTTCGCCGTTGTCTCTTCGGCCGATCGTGGAATTGATCCGGCAAGGGCGACGAGGCGCCGGCGCGCCTGGCCCGGCGCGGCGGAAGATTTGACCCATATGCCGCAAGATCGGCTATCTTGGGCGTTCGTCCAGTGACCGCGATATCGCCATCTGACAACGGTGTCCGCGGCTAATATTTTTTGTCCCTCACGGCCAAGCAAATTCAAGAGGTTAGCGGGCCCGGGTTTGCTAATATTTTTTGTCCCTGGAGCCCCGATCCCCCCGTGATCCTGAATAGCCCTGCAAATTTTTTCTGCCCCTCGTAGTTTGCCACTTCAGATCAAATACTTAAGGCGTAGCTGACCAAAGCACTGGTGGTGATGAAACGTGGGCCGGCGACACCAGAGATGAAAACTTTGAGACCCCGCCAGGATGGAGGCCCTGAAGGGGTAAAATCGGTCCTTCGTCGACACGCTCGCTAAAGGCCGGGCTGCGCCGATTCCGGTCACTGGTGAATCTCGGCCCAATGGGCCTAATCGATCCACAACGGTCGTTCTTCCCGCCAATAGGGATGGCAGCCCATGCGCATTATGGATCTTGCCGGCGTGGCACGTACAGAGGTCAGGGTCGGGGGAAGACCTTTCTCGATGCCATCTCGCGGCGAGTCGCAAGGAGAGGATGTCGTGTTGGTTCTCGAGGGTGAGCCCAACCATAGCTGCGACGAATCGGAGATACCCGACAACATCACCTTGCTCTTGCTCTCGCCTACGTGCCCGAATTGATTCGAAAAGAAGATCTCTGGCATGAAATCCGTAAGAAGGTGGGCAAGAACTATGCTCTCGAATCCATCGACGCCGCGCGACACAAGCTCAATCAGGCGATCCTCCATATCGAGCACAACCATCACCTCGTCAAATACATGTCGTCAGCTGATTGCGATGCGGAAGTGGCGTCACTCATCGCCATCTAATCGAGTATGTGTCAGGAACGATCAAGCCGTTGTGCGAGCATTCGCACTCCCGGTTTTGCAGCGAATTGGAATTTTACTGCGAAGCCTTGGTCCCGAAACAACCGACTGAGCTGGGGCTTGGCAAACCACGTCAAGTGTTCCGGAGGTTTGACCTCGGGCCACCGTACGAAATCACGAGGGACACGAAAATGGGTCGCATCGGGAGTCGTCAAAAACAGACAGCCGCCGATTTTCGTCAAATTCGACAAAGCACCCGCAAACACATTTATGTCCGGCACGTGCTCGATAACCTCTGAGCAATAGACGAGGTCAAATGTACGACCAGTGGCCGCGAACTCCTCTGCTGTCAGGCAAAGAAACTCTGATCTAGGAAAATAGGACCGAGCAGATTCCACAGCCACAGGATCTACCTCGATACCTGTCGCTGAGAATCCCATTCTGGAGGCCGCTTCCACGGCGAACCCAAGATTGCATCCGATATCTAAAAATTCTCCAATCCGCACCCGTTTCCGTAACCGGCGGATATATCTTGATGCGCGCTTTATCTTTGATTTTTTTTTGGAGTCGTAGCCTTGGGTACCATAATAGTCCTTGTAGAAGCTCGCTAGCGCATCACTTGTTGGCACACGTGCTACCGACCGGAGCCCGCACGTCTCGCACTGGACGATATCTCCAAAATTTAACTCGGGTCTGTTATTGGTAATCGCTGCTAACTGCTTGCGTTGATCTTCGGCATTCTTGGCGTTATCCAACCAGGCTTCAAAAGAGACCAGTACTGTATAACCTCGCTTTCCGCAAAGTCGACATGAGAACTCGCTCATTGAATTTTTCCATTCGTATCACATTGAACAGCCTGCACAGTGTACTGTAGGGCGTTAGCGGGTCGTCGAAAACTCCGATGGTATGCCGGGTTGCGGCGTTATTCAACCCAACCCAAGGGAGTGCGGCCGAAAGGGAAGATGCGCGGAACGGGCAAAGAGGTCGGGGGGACTGGTCTGCTACGTTCACCTGGAACAACGGGTACCAGCGGGCTATCCGCTCCTGCGGCCGATCCGGCAGATCGCGAATATGGCTCTGACAGCGCAGTCAGGTGACCTCTCGGCGCTTTACGCTGTTAATAGGCGCTCAAGTTTGACCACTTCATCTTTCGACTAGTCAAAGGGTTGTAGCGCCGATTGTCTTCGAGACCGCCAAGCCGATTCATATTCATCCGGCACATCGGCAAAGTCCGCAATGGGGCAAAAGATCTCATTCGTGGCATCACGCTCGCACCATTTGCCGCATAGCGCCCCACTTGCGGTTCGCGGATGGCCGCAAACTGCCGACGGAGACATTGGCAGCGTCTTGGCCGCGGCTGCGGTGAGCCTTCAATGCGCTGCGTCGCCGACGTCCGGAATCTCCCTCTCGGCGCCACCGGCTTCTTCCCCAAGGAAAGCCGTCGGCTACAATCGCACGGTGAGCCGACAGTCGGCAAAGCTGCGCGCGATGAACGAGGACGAAGATGAGCGAATACGAGAAATGGGAAAGCCGCTACGCTACAAGCGAATACATTTTTGGAACGGAGCCTAATTACTTCTTGGCTGCAGCCAGACCCATGTTGCCCACCGAGGGCAAGGCTCTGGCCGTCGCCGACGGGGAGGCCAGAAACGGAGTGTGGCTCGCCCGGCAGGGGCTGGACGTCCTCTCGCTCGATTTCTCTCCGGCCGCACAGGAGAAAGGCAGGCAGCTGGCTCGCGAGCAGGGAGTGCGTGTGAACTTCGAGCTCGCCGACGTGCACAGATGGTCGTACCCGGACGCGACCTTTGAAGTGGTTGTGGAAATCTTCACTCAATTCAGCACTCCGGCCGAACGCGCATTAAAGTGGACCGGAATGCGACGGGCCCTCAAACCAGGCGGCCTGCTTGTCCTGCAGGGTTACACGCCGAAGCAACTGCAATACGCAACGGGCGGCCCCAGACAGCTGGAGAATTTATACACCCGGGAGATGCTCGAGGAGGCTTTTACCGATTTCAAGGACATGCGGATTGTCGAGGAAGAACGCGAGATGCACGAGGGCGCGCGGCACTATGGCATGTCAGCTCTGATCGGCCTGACCGCGACAAAATAGCAGGCGTCGCCTGGACTAGGTCCACGAGAGCCGCTGTGGGCGACACGGCGCCGTCGCCACATCCGGAGCCTGACGACCGCTTCGACCCGGATTGATACATCCGTGTCCAGGCTGGGCAATGGGTGGAAGGGGCAACTTCGGGCGGCACCAAGTGACCCTAGCTCTGGCAGGAACTCTCCGATCCCGGTCGCTTCCGGGAACAAGATCGATCTGCTTAACTCGACCCGTTGGGGAGGATCCTTTCCCTCATGTGGAATGGCCGCTTCGGAAGAAGATGTCATTCACGGCGTTGAGGGTACCGCCTGCCGCGAAGCGTTCCAGTTCTGGCTCGCGAACGGCGCCCTCCGTTGGCGCCATCGGCTTCTGCAGCAAGGAAACGCATCGACTGCAATGGGA
>JAJYTL010000391.1 GCA_021793055.1 Pseudomonadota bacterium | reverse complement strand
GCGCGATCTTGAGCAATTCCGCGTCGCAGGCCGGCGCGCTGTAATTGATCGGCGGCGGCGCCAGTCGCGCAAGCAAGGGAGCGAGCGGCGGCAACAGCGCCGGGTCGGGTCCGCCGCCAGCGACGTCCCGCACCCTGGCCCCGAGCTGCACCGCCGGCCGCGGGCTCAGGACGGGAAGCGCGCGCACGATGGTGCCGCGACGGCCGGCGGCGCTGATCAGACCGCGAAGCCGCAAGCTGCGATAGGCCGCGGCAATAGTGCCAGGGCTGACCCGCAGCGCCATGCCCAGGGCGCGCACGGTCGGCAGCTTGGCGCCGGGCCCGAGCCGGCCGGCGAGAATCGCGCGCTCGATGCTGGCGGCAATTTCGCTTGCACCGCGCCCACCTATTTCATATCGTTCTACTACATTCATATTTTTGTACTAATACAATAAATCAGAGATGGCAAGCGCCATGACCAGAAAAAGCGCAGACGCCGCCGCGACGGCCAAGGCCCCGCCGCCGAGCCGCCGCGCCACTATCCGCCAGCGGCGCGAACGGGCGGCCTATGACCGCGAAACGGTGCATGCCATTCTCGATGCCGGCTTCCTCTGCCACGTTGGCTTCGTCTTTCAGGCGCAGCCGATCGTGATCCCGACCAACTACGTGCGGGTCGGGGAGGAATTGATCCTGCACGGCGCCCTCGGCAGCCGCATGCTGCGGGCGCTGAAGGACGGCGCGCCGCTTTGCATCACCGTCACCCATCTCGATGGGCTGGTCCTCGCGCGCTCGGCCTTTCACCATTCGGTCAACTACCGCTCGGTGGTGCTGTTCGGCGCGGCGCGCGAAATCACCGGCGCGGCGGCCAAGCAGGCGGCGCTCGCGGCGCTGGTGGACCACATCGTCCCCGGCCGCTCGGCCGGGGCCCGGCCGCCGAACGCGGCCGAGCTACGCGCGACGCGAGTCCTCGCGGTGCCGATCGACGAGGCTTCCGCCAAGCTTCGGCAGGGTCCGCCGGTCGACGACGAGGTGGACATAGCACTTCCTTTCTGGGCTGGCGAGATTCCGCTCGCGCTCGCCGCCGGGCCGCCGCGGCCCGACCCCAAGCTCGCCCCGGGGATCGCGCTCCCGGCCCATGTCGCGGCCTATGGCCGGCCGGCCGGCGGCGCGGCGCGCCCTTAAAGCTCAAGCCCCAGCCGCCAAGGACTGGCCCCGTGCTCGGATTGCTTCAATTCAAGTCCGGGAGTTCAAGCCCCGGGGCGGGACCCGCATCACGCGGGGCGGGATTTGCCGCGGCTTGCGGCGCAAGCGTATTTTCTTCTCCGCCCGGCGCGCTATAGTGCGGCGGGCGTTTGACGGATGAGGTGCACGATGCAAGGGCAATTGGTGACCGTCTTCGGCGGCTCGGGATTTCTCGGCCGCTACGTGGTGAAGGAGCTTGCCCGCCAGGGCGCGCGCATCCGCGTCGCCGTGCGCCGCCCGGACGAGGCGCTTTACCTGAAGCCGCTCGGCCAAGTCGGCCAGATCGTCACGGTACAGGCCAATCTCCGCGCCCCTGCTTCGGTCGCCGCGGCGGTCGCGGGCGCGGACGCGGTGATCAATCTGGTCGGCATCCTGTTCGAGCACGGCAAGCAGAATTTTCAGGCGGTTCACGTCGCCGGCGCGGCGCTGGTCGCCAAGGCGGCGCGCGAGGCCGGCGCGAAGCGCCTGATCCACGTCTCGGCGCTCGGCGCCGACGCGGCGTCACCCGCCGCCTATGCCCGCAGCAAGGCCGCCGGCGAAGCCAAGGTGCGGGAGAATTTCCCCGGCGCCACCATCCTCCGCCCCTCAGTCGTGTTCGGAGCGGAAGATCGCTTTTTCAATCTGTTCGCGGCGCTCGCCCGCATCTCGCCGGTGCTGCCGCTGATCGGCGGCGGCGCCACCCGCTTCCAGCCGGTCTATGTCGGCGACGTGGCGGCGGCGATCGCCGCCACCCTGGCCGACCTGGCGACGGCCGGCCAGACCTTCGAGCTCGGCGGCCCCGACGTCTATAGCTTCGCCGATATCCTCCGCATCGTGGTGCGGGCGACCGGCCGCTGGTGCCTGCTGGTTCCGGTGCCCTTCGCGCTGGCCAGGCTTAAGGGGGCGTTTTTGCAGATGCTGCCGGTGCCGCCCCTGACCGCCGACCAGGTCCAGCTTCTCAAGCGCGACAACGTGGCGAGCGGCGCCGCGCCGGGCCTGAAAGAGCTCGGCATCGCGCCGACGCCGGTCGAAGGCGTGGTCGAGGATTACCTGATCCGCTTCCGGCGCGGCGGCCGCCGGCTCGCCCCGCGGTTCGGCTGATCCGCCTTCGGGCGATGATCGCGACCTGGGCCCGCCGCGGCCCGGTTCGAAGGCCGGATCACGTCAAAGGTTTCATCACATGCTCGCGATAGGCCGGGCGGGCGCTGAGCCGCTTGTACCAGGCCTCGACGCGGGGCAGGGTCGGCCGCTTGATCGGCAGGCTGTACCAACGATAGGCGAAGCAGCCGGCCGGAATGTCGCCCATGGTGAAGGTCTCGCCCGTGAGATAGCTGCGCCCGTCCTCGAGCACACCCTCGAGCCGGCGCCAGGCTTCCTCGGAAGCTTCGCGCGCGGTTTCCAGGACGGCCGCGTCGCGCTTTTCGGGCGGCGTCCGGATCAGCCCGAGAAACAGCGGCCCGACCGAGGGAATCAGCACCGAAAGCTGCCAGTCCATCCAACGCTCGGCGTCGGCACGCTGGCGCGGATCGGTCGGCCAGAGCCCGCCGGCGCTGTGCGTGGCCGCGAGATAGCGCACGATCGAGTTCGACTCCCAGAGCACGAAGCCGTCGTCGTCGATGGTGGGGACGAGGCCGTTCGGATTGAGCTTGAGATAGCCGGGCTCGTGGTTGCCGCCGAAAGGCCCGCCGAGGTCGACGCGCTCGAAGCCGATGCCGAGCTCGCTCGCCACCCACAGCACCTTCATGACATTGATCGAATTGTTGCGGCCCCAGATCTTCAACATCGTTTCCCCCCTCGCCCACGCGGCGCTACGGCCCGCCGGG
>JAJYTL010000390.1 GCA_021793055.1 Pseudomonadota bacterium | reverse complement strand
GCCGCAAGACCCGCTTCTACATCACGACGCGCTCCGGCGCGCCGCTCACCTTTGCCGGACTATGGGAATGGAACGAGCATCTCGCCATCGAGAGCTGCACCATCATCGTGACGGAGCCGAATGCGCTCCTCGCGCGGATCCATGACCGCATGCCGGTCATCCTGGCACGCGAAGACTGGGAGGGTTGGCTCAAGGAGCCGCGGAAGGATCTGCTCCGACCGGCGCCCGAGGACGATCTGATCGCCTTTCCCGTGCCGAGCAATATCCGGGACGATGATTCGGCCGACGTCCTGGCGCCGCCAGTCGGTTAGCGGCTGTCCAAAAATGATATTCATCTTAGCAGCTCCGCGATAAGCAGCTATCGGACGCGCCGCAGCTGCGGAAGTGCCAAGGTGTTGACGATCTTAACGATGCCGCCGCCAGAATGCATTGGGGCGGTACCAATACTTGTATCCGAAATACACTGCTGCGGCGGCGATGCCGATGCTTACGGTTGTGGCAAGCGCCATGGAACCGCCAAGGATCAGGGCGAAAATTACCGACGCAACCCACAGCCAACCGATGATATCGACGAGCCGTTCTTCAGTCTGTTTCCTCATGATAGATATCTCCATTTCTATACCAGGATCATGCTTGGCCGAATTCGTCTTGCACTCAGCCCAGCCAAGCAGATCGCCGCTCGGACGGCTGGATAAGCGCGTGCGACACGGGGGTCCTTCTCCAGTCTTGGCCGTAAGCCCTCTCACAATCTGGCGGCTTTACGAACCTTCGGGGCCTTCGCGCGGCGCGAGGCACCGAATCAGCCGTTCCTTAACGCCGCTAAAGCGCTGGCAGCCCAGGGTAGCAATGGCCCGTTCGATGGCTTTCTGACTGCCGACGATGACGACGCGGAGTTTGCCGCGGGATATCGCCGTATAGAGGAGATTTCGCGTCAGCATGCGCCGCGCGCCCAAGGGCAGGCAGACGACGACCGTAGGCCATTCCGACCCCTGGGACCGATGGATGGTGATGGCATAGGCGGGCGAAAGCTCGGCCGCCGCTTCTGCAGCGGTATAGGCCGCTTCCAAAGCACCGAATGCCGCGACGATGTGGGGTTGCCTCCTGGCATCGCCGATTGCGATGAGACGGCCTTGATCGCCGTTAATAACGCCTTTTTCGTAGTTGTTGCGCATCTGCTGGACCTTGCCGCCGACGCGCCCGATCCCGCCGAGCAATTTGCACGAAGGGCCTGCCGGATCGAAGTCAGGGTTGGCAATTGGGGCCAGCATATGGTTCAGGGAATGGACTCCGCAGGCCCTCTTCTTCATCGGTGCCAGAACCTGTAGGCCGGCGAACGGATCGCTGCCTTCCCGGACGGCCTGCTTGACGACGTCGGCCAGAGCCGCGGCGGCATCGGCATCCGGAACCTCCAGGATGGAGAGCTCTCGTTCCTTGGAATAGGGCGGGAGAACGGGAACCCGCCCATCGCGAATAGCCTGGCAGGCCTTGGCGATGGCCCCGCCTTCGCTCTGCCGAAGGATCCTGGAAAGGCGGACAACGGGAAAGCGACCGGATGCCAGCATGTCGGTGAAAGGCTGGCCGTAAGAGACGGGGGGAAGCTGGTCCGGATCGCCGACGAAGACGAGCCGGCAGGCATTCGGCAAGGCGGAGAGTAAGTCCACCATGAGCTTGAGGTCGATCATCGAGGCCTCATCGAGGATCACCGTTCCGGCATCGAGGGGATTGGCCCGGTGGTGCTTGAAGCCGTCGAGAACGGGCGAATAACCGAGAAGGCGGTGAATGGTCGAAGCGGTTCTGCCTGACGCTTCCATGAGCCGCCTTGCGGCTTTTCCTGTGGGAGCGGCGAGAAGAACTGGTCGGTTGGAAATTGCTCCGATGCCGGCTACAGCGGCGCGAACCACGGTGGTCTTGCCCGTCCCGGGCGCGCCGGTGACGATCGAAATTGGATGCTGGAGAATACTGGCAACGGCCTCCATCTGGCGCGCGTTCAGCATGACACCGGCATTCTTCCCGGCGCGTGCGGCGATTTTGCCAACGCGGCTTATCTGTAACGGCCTCCGGCCGGAGGTCAGGTCCATCAGCCGCTGGACCATGGCGATCTCGGCCGCATGGGCGCTGGCGGAAAAGACCAGAATCTCGGATCCCACCTGTTCCAAAACAAGCGTGCCTTCCGTGACCAGGGCCCGAATGCCATTCCGCAGGACAGCGTCGCCGCAGTGAAGAATTTTTTCCGCGGACGAGAGCAGCATCTCTTGTGGGATGCCGGCATGGCCGTCCTGTCGAAAGGCACCAACAGCAAAGAGAAGCCCGCGGGTAGTCCGTTTAAGATTCGATGGCGCTCGGTATAGGACCGGACCGTCGGCCGTTGAGCGGCGGGTTACGCGGCCTGATGAGTCCAGCCGGTCGATGATGCCGGTCAGGGCATTTTCGGCGATGCCGAACTCCGGCCCGATGGTCCGCGTGAGCTCGTCTTGATCGATGTGGAATCGGCCGCGCCGTTCCGCCTTTTCGAGAAGATCGTCAAGACGCTCGGCGACAGCGTCCTCGGCTGCGGCAGAATCGCCGCCCTCTGTGGCTATAAAATCCCGTGAACGACGAAAATACGACATGGGGAGGACCTTTCTTGGTGGCTATCAACAAGCCTCCGGCACGCCCGCTCACTGCTGATAAAGCGGGCTTGCCGGAGCGCTGTGGCGTGGTCAACGATATGGAGACGAGGTGGCCGAGACGCGCCTATCTTTGGCGCCGAGCCCGCCAGCGCCGCAGGTTCCAATGCCGGTGGGAGATGCGCTTCGGTAGAAAGTGACGCCGCGCACCGCCGCGGACGGGCGAACATCGTCTGAACAGAAGAGCGGCCTGCTCCGTTGACAAAGGCGGACTCAGGATGGAACGGCCCATCGCACCAAAGACGGCAAGGAGAAGCTTGAGAACATCCGAAAGGCCGGATGGGACGCTGCGGTCTTGAAATGCAGAATCCGGAAGGGAAAGGACCGATGAAGAGTTGGACATGGAAAACCTCCTT
>JAJYTL010000389.1 GCA_021793055.1 Pseudomonadota bacterium | reverse complement strand
CCCCAAGGTCTTCTCGGGGTTGTTCCCGATGTCGGAAGGAGGCCGCGAGCGCTGGCTGCAGGAACGCAGAGACTGCGTGCCGCGCTCGCGGCAAGGCTCGGCGCGAAGACCCTGGGCGACGTTTATCGGGAGCGCGGCATCGCGCTGGCGATAACGGCCATCGAGATGAGCCAGCATCGCAGTTGGGTCTTCAAGACCCCGCACCTGATGGGGACCAATCACCGCGATGACGGCTATGCCCTCGTCGATGTGTGCCTCGCGACTTCCGCCGCGCCCATCTATCGCTCGCTCGCGGCGATTGATCACCCCGACAATGCGGGCGGCGGATTCAATGTGTTCGTCGATGGAGGCCTTTGGTCAAACAATCCCGTACTGGTCGGGCTGATCGACGCCCTCGATCTGACGCAGCCGGGTCAGGAGATTCACATCTTCTGCCTTGGGACCTGCCCTATGCCTGCCGGCGAACAGGTGTCCAAAGCGGCCGTGGACCGCGGCCTGGCCGAGTGGAAATTCGGCGGCGAGGCCGCAGGGCTTTCAATAGACGCCCAGCAATTCGCCTTCGACCATATGGCGAAGAAGCTGGCGCGTCATGTTGACCGGAACTGCACCGTTGTCCGGTTTCCGAGCGACAAGGTTCCGGCGGCGCTGATCCCCTATCTTGGCCTCGACGAGACGCGCAAGGAGGCAATGCAGGCTCTGATCAACCAGGCCCGCACCGACGCCGACATGACCAACAGCCGTTGCGCCTATACCGACACCGACGCGGAAGCGGCGCTTATCTGCGACCTGTTTAATTCCGCGCCGGAGCGGACGGACCCGCTCGTCTCCCGCGCATCGTTCCGCCAAAGCGGCGGGGTGTCCGCAACCTGACGATGAATGAGAGATCGATCATGTATGACTGCGCCAAGGATGTGCTTGCGTATCACGACGGAAGCGTGACCCTGCCGGGGGCTGAACGAACGGAGATGCGCGGCCGGCGCGATGCGAACCGGGATCGGCTGAAAAGGGGTCTTGCCGGCGGCGGGAAGCCCGCCCCGCGGGAATTCGTCAGCCAGGGCAGCTACGCGATGAAGACGATGACCCAGCATCCCCAGAAGGATTACGACATCGACGACGGCGCCTATTTCGACAAGGCCGATCTCGTCGGCGACCGGGGTGCTGCCATGTCCACCTTGCAAGCCCGTCAGATGGTGCGTGATGCGCTCGATGACGGAGCGTTCAAGACGCATCCCGAAGCCCGTAAGAACTGCGTCCGTGTCTATTACACCGCCGGATACCATGTGGACGTGCCGGTCTATCGGCGTGTCACGACGAAGGACATATGGGGCCGGGAGACCACCGTCTATGAACTTGCCAGCAGCGAGTGGACGCGATCCGATGCGCGTAAGGTCACGGAGTGGTTTGAGACTGAGAACAACAACAAGAGTCCGGACGCCGATAATGGCCGCCAGTTGCGGCGCACTGTCCGGCTGATCAAGGCGTTTGCGCGCAGCCGGGAGAGTTGGAAGGGTCAGGTTCTGAGCGGGTTCGGGATTACGAAGCTGGTCACCGAATGCTTCCGCGGTGACGCCGTGCGCGACGACAAGGCGCTCTATGACACGATGAAAGCAATCTGGGACCGGCTCGTCTGGAACCTGGTGATGCAGCATCCGGTCACGCCGAACGAGACGATCACCAACGGGACGGACGATGCGCGCGCCCGCTTCTTCCGCGATCGTCTTTCGGAAGCGATCGAGACCATGGCCCCGTTGTTCGGATCGGACTGTACCCGCGAGAGCGCCCTGAAGTGCTGGGACAAGGCCTTCGCCACGACGTTCTTCAGCGACCGCGCGGATGTCGCGGCCAGAGCGGCGGCGAGCCTCCTGCGGGCAGGGTTTGCCGCTCCCGCCGTCGGGCCGTTTACCTTTCCCAACGTCCCGCGCGTTGACAACAAGCCGAGGGGGTTCGGATGATCTGGTGGGCGAACGACCCTGACCGGTTGAAGCGCGAGGTTTCTGAGATCGATGTGCTGCGGGACGGCAGCTCCTGGCTGGCGATGGCGGTTCCTCGTTTCCTCAAAGAACTGCGGTTTGCGTTCGATTTCGATGTGACGCTGAACGGGGAGACCTTTCCCTTTAAGCTCGAGTACCCTGCCTTTTTCCCGGATGCGCCGCCTCTGGTCGTCCCGCTCGATGGTCGCCGTCTATCGAACCATCAGTACGGGTCCGGTGGCGAACTTTGTCTGGAATTCCGTTCCGACAATTGGGATCCGTCGGTCACCGGTGCTATGATGATCGCCAGCACATATCGCCTGCTTTTGGGCGAGCGGTCACTCAATAACGGACGCGCCGTCGTGCCGTCGGCACATACGGTATCTTTGGGACAGGAACTGCGCGGCACGTATTGCCGGTTCCTCCTTACGCGCAGCCTTGCCGCCTACGCCGCGCACCTGCCGATCGGCGAAGTTAGGGAGGTGATGGTCATCGACGCCAGTGTGCCGGGGGATGCTTGGGTTGCGCACGTGGAGCGCGTCGGCGCTGTGGATGCACCGGACTGGCGGGAGGACAACATTCCCGATCGTAGGGAACAGAGCCGGCCGGGCGCGTTGGTGCGAGTGGCGTCGCTGGCGGACATTCCCGTCAATCCGGATCAGGCTGCGCTTGACCAACTTCTGTCGGCTGAGCGCGGCGGCGATACGGCGGCCGGCAGCTCCTGTCGCATCACGATTATCGCCGATGGGCATTCGGCGCGAATGTTCTTCTCCTACGTGAAGGATGGCGACTGGAAGGTCATCGCCTATCGGACGATTGATCTGACCGACGACATCGACGTGCGCCTGCCACAGAATTACGATCTTGTGGCCGAAAAGAGGGTCGGGATCGTCGGCTGTGGGTCCCTGGGATCGAAGGTTGCGGCGTCCCTCGCGCGGAGCGGGGTACGCGACTTCGTTCTGGTTGACGATGATGTTTTCAAGCCTGGTAATCTTGTGCGGCATGATCTGGACGCGGGAAGCCTTGGTGCGCACAAGGCCGATGCGCTTGCGGC
>JAJYTL010000388.1 GCA_021793055.1 Pseudomonadota bacterium | reverse complement strand
CTTGCGATATCGATCCTGTTTATGGCGGTAGTCGCGGTCGCGGTGGCGGAAAGCACCGAGATCGTCGGCGTCCTTTTGGTCTTCACCTTGATGGTCGGCCCGGCGGCCGCGGCGCAGAATCTGACCCACCGGCTCGGTCGCGGCGTCGCCCTATCGGTCATGATCGCCTTGGCCGAGGCCTGGGCCGGCATCGCGCTCGCGTACGAGACCGATTGGCCGACGAGCTTCTGGATCAGCGCCCTGAGCGCCGCCGGCTATCTCGCGGCGATCCTGTGGCACCGCGCCATCGAGACCCGAATGCGGGATCGCGCCGCCGCTTAGCCGGGTCATTCGGCCGCGCGATCGACACCGCAGGATTTTCCGGCACCGCTCGTGGATTTCCGGCGCGCGGACGCGGTCCGTGGTGGCATTTTTGCGCCCGGCAGTCGCCGCATCGACGAGACCGCCGTTTCGGCGTACGCTGTTCGGGCGGCAGGATTGCGCTGCCCGATGCAACTCTCGGAGGTTTGGCTCCATGAGGAACGCAAAGACCTGGGCGCTCTGCGCCGCCCTTATAGCGAGTTTCCTCGCCCCTTCCCTGGCCGCCTACGCCGATCCGCCCGACCACTATGCGCAGCGCCATGATCGCGGTCACGAAATGCGCCGCGCGCCGCCGGGCCGCGCCTTTCGTGACCACGATATCCGTCGCTTTCGCGATCACGACATGAGCGTGTGGCGCGGCGGCCGCTGGTTCCACGGGCGTCACGACAACCGTCTCGGCTGGTGGTGGATCGTCGGCGGCGTATGGTTCTTCTACCCGGCGCCCGTCTATCCTTATCCCAATCCTTACGTCCCGCCGGGAATCGGGGTCTACGGGCCCGGCGTCACCGTGAGATTCTGGTACTACTGCTACAATCCGGCCGGATATTATCCCTATGTGCCCTACTGCTATGGGCCTTGGCACCGCGTGCGGCCTCGCTGATGAATGAGGCGCGGCGCCGCGAGCGGCGCGGCGGCCTCACGCGGACGCGAGCGGCCGGCCTCAGGACCCTTGCGCGAAGGCCGCCGCCAGCCCGTGTTCGGGCAAATCGAAAACTTCCGCCGGGTCGAGAAAGCCGCGAATCGGATGAAGGCCAAGCGAATGCAGCGGCACGTCCGCGAGTTCCGCGAAGGCCCGCGAGGTCAAGACCGGGCGATTCAGGCTCTTGGTCAAGCCCTCGAGACGGAACGCCATGTTGACCGCCGGACCGATGGCGGTGAAATCGAGCCGATCGTGCGAGCCGACATTGCCCAGCATCACGTCGCCAATGTGAAGTCCGACGCCGGCGCGAAGCCAGCTCTGGCTTCGCGTCCCCAACGCCGCGTTATGCTCTTCGAGGCGGGCGACGATCGCGCGCGCCGCATCCAGGCTTCGGCTGACCGCAGCGGCCTCGCCCTGAACCTCGGTCGGGAATAGCGCAAGCACGCCGTCGCCGACGAACTTCAACACGAAGCCGCCGGCTGCGTTCACGGCAACCGCCACGTATTCGAAATAGTCATCGAGCGCCCGAATCACCACTTCGCCCGGCAAGCGGTCCGAAAGATTCGTAAAGTTCCGCAGATCGGAGGCCATGACGACCGCCCGCATGTGCTGAACCTTACCCCGCTCCACCTGGCCGTCGAAAATGCGCTCGCCGATCTCGCTGCTGAGATAGATCGAGAACAAGGTCCGCGCGGCGCGCCGAACCGTATTCGCTTCCATCACCACGGCCAGGGCCGGACGGATATCCTCAAGGACCTCAAGATCGCGCGCGCCGAAGCCACCCGGGCGATCACTGGTCCAGGTGACGGCGGCATAGCGCCGCACCAAGCGGCTCAGGGGCGCCGCGAGGTAATCGGTCGCGCCCTGCGCCGCGAGATCGGCGAGCAGCGGAAACTCGCTGCGATCCACTTCCAAGCGGCGCCGGAGGGGAATACCTTGCTCAACCACGCCGTAAATCGGCCGCTCGGCATAGCCCGGGGTGTTCTCAAGACCGCGCTCGAAGTGGAACTCCTCGGTGACGCCGCGGTCCCGCCACCAGCGCCAGCCGAGACTGTCGATCTGCGGGTGCAGCGTATTGGTGAAAAGGGAGACGCGCGACAACGGCACGCCGTTCCCGAGCAAGCGCCAGCACAGCGCGTCGATGAAGCGGGCCGTGCTCCAGGGCGCACGCGGCTGCAACAATATCCAGCGGGCGAGATCGGGCTCGGCGATTGGCCGCCCCTCGCCCTTGTATTCGCTGTCGATGATGCGGATCTCGTCGAAGGGGCGCGGCCAAGGCACCGTTGGCCCGACAGGGGCAATGGCGGTCCCGGCATGGACAGGTTCGGGCGCGGCTGCCCCTCCGGCAACCGCGTCCCACGGCGACGCCGTCGTGCTCACGATTTTTTTTCTTGTCGTCGCCATCACATCCTTCAGCGCGGTCCGCCCGGCGCGGCGGCCATCAAACGCCGCTGCCGCGGCACGTTTCTAGGCCAAATCGGCTCCATCTTCCCATACAAATCCGCAACCCCAGCCCTGCTCATTCCGGGCAGGGCCGCCCGGCGCCGCCGGCGGGCGCCGGAACCGCGCCTCAAGCCTCCTTGCGCGGGCGGAGGATCAAGAGCTTGATGATATCGCGGTAAAGGAAACGCTCCGCGACCAATTCCAGACCCGCTGCTTCCGCGTAACGCCAGGTTTGACGATTGAAATCCGCGCCATAGGCAAACCGCACCCACGGCGCCCAGAGCCGCATGATGAAGCGCCGGAAGGGGCTTTCGGACAGAACGTACTCCAGAATCCGAACCTCGCCCTGCGGCTTGCAAACTCGCCGAATCTCGCAAAGCGCGGGCGCCTGTTGCTCGGCGCCGAGAACGCAAAAGAGGAAGGTCGAGATCACATAATCGAAGGACGCATCGGCAAAAGGCGTCGCCGCGATATCGCTCTGGACAAGTTCCGCGCCACCGCCGAGCCGCTCGCGCCGCGCCGCCGCGCGCGCCAGCATCGCCGGACTGAAATCGACCCCCGTAACCCGCCCTCCGGCCGGGTA
>JAJYTL010000387.1 GCA_021793055.1 Pseudomonadota bacterium | reverse complement strand
GTTTGCGTAGCGCTGCGTCCATTCTTGGCAGAGGCGCTCCAGTTCATCGATCGTCGCCACCGGGGTTACGCTCAGGACCTCGCCAACGGCATCCAATGTCCAGTCGGCGGACGTCGCGATGCTCGGCGCCGACCGGGCGATCCGGGCCGCGATGGCCATGGCCACGTCTCCGTTCCGGCTAAGCGGCGCGGTCAGGCGGCAGGTGACATGTATGGTTCCGTAGGCTGATTTGTATTCCCCGGACGTGAATAGCGGCCGATGGGACGAGAAGACCGCTTCATAGATCTCGGCCATCTTTTTCCCATAGGCGGCCGGCCTGACATGGAAGCCGACGCGCTGGCCGGTAAGATCGCGGCCCAGTTGCCGCGATACGGCGGTACCCATCAGACGGTAGCGGAAGGCGCCATCTGTTTCCCGTTCGACAAGGGTGATGTAGGGCAGAAGCAGCGGGATATCTATCGGATCGACGTCTGTGCGGGCAGGCATTTCACGTCCGGCCCGTTTCGTGTCCCAGTAGAGATACAGCTCGGAAAGTATTGAAGTGTCGCCGACTTCTTTCATGCCTAAATTTTAGCCGAAAATTCCGTAAAAATCGGTAAAGCCGAAAGAAGATAGCATTTGCCACGCTTTCCGTTCTCGTCCTCAATCATCCCCTCATTTTTCTCGAGTCATTTCAAGGGGATCTAGTCAAGTGCTCCAAGACCATCCCTGACTCCGGTCGCGATTGGCAACCTCATCGTGCCGCGCGCGTGAACCACGTAGCCGGAAGGGGACAACCTGCAGCGCATTACAGAGTCTTAGCCGATTCGGCCAAAGTAATGTGCAAGTCAAAAATGAGGGGATTTGTGAGGTTCTCGTCTGGCGGGCGGCCCCGCATTCGAAACCTTTAAAATGATAATGCGCGCTAGGGTCCGGCCGCCGCGCGATGACCGAACAGTGAACGAAAGCGGCTTGTGCGAAGGCCGCGTTTCGCCTAAGCAACGCAGGGCGGGCGCGCCGTGTCGGGTTCGCTGGCGAGGGGGATTTGGTGCCTAAGGCGTCTGGAATCTGGAATGAGGTCGAGGAGCGGCTCGCCACGCGGCGGGTGGCCCGGATGCGGAGCAGGGACCAATGCGCCCAAGCCGGCGCGCAGAGATGAGCGCCGGCTCGTCAGGCCCGCTCGGAAAAGCGCTGCCGCGGTTCGAGGATCGGGCGCTTCTCACCGGCCGCGGCCGCTACGCCGACGATATTCCGGTCTCGCGCCGCACCGTCCATGCCGCGATCCTGCGCTCGCCGCACGCGCATGCGGAAATCCTTTCGATCGATGCTGCGGCCGCGCGCGCGGCCGGCGCGCTCGCCGTCGTGACGGGCGAGGAAATCCGCCGGCTTTCGGACCCGTTTCTCACTGCCTTGAAACAGCCGCTCGAGCAATGGGCGCTCGCCGTCGATCGGGTCCGCTATGTCGGCGAGCCGGTCGCCGTGGTGATTGCCGAGGATCGCTATCGCGCCGAAGATCTGCTGGAACGGATTGAGGTTTCCTATCGCGCGCTTCCGGCCGTCGTCGACACCGAAGCTGCGATGCGCGCTGACGCGCCGCTCGTGCATGAGGCGGCCGGGACCAATCTGGTCTCGACCCGGGATTTCACCTATGGCGACCCCGAGCGTGCGTTTGCCGAGGCGGCGCACAAGATCGGGCTTACGGTGCGTTTTCCGCGCCATTCCTACACGCCGATCGAATGCTTCGTGGTGGTCGCCGAATGGCGGCCCGAAGATCACTCCTACGACATTCTCTCGAACTTTCAGGGTCCCTACAGCACCCACCCGGTGATGGCACGCGCGCTCCGCGTGCCGGGGACGAAGCTTCGGCTTCGCACGCCGAAGGATTCCGGCGGCAGCTTCGGCATCAAGCTCGCGGTCTTCCCCTACATGGTTTTGATGGCGCTCGCCGCGCGGCTGGTGGACCGCCCGGTCAAATGGGTCGAGGATCGTAACGAGCATCTGGTCGCCGCCAATTCGTGCCCCGAGCGGGTGACCCGGATCGAGGCGGCGGTGAGCCGAGAGGGGATCATCAGCGCGCTTCGCTTCGATCAGACCGAGGACTACGGCGGCTACGTCCGGGCGCCGATGCCGGGCCCGCTCTATCGCATGCACGGCGCGACGACGGGCGCCTATAACATCGCCCATCTCGCGATCACCAACCGCATCGTCGTCACCAACCGGATGCCGGCCGGCCTGGTGCGGGGCTTCGGCGGCCCGCAGCTCTATCTCGCCCTGGAGCGGCTGGTGCACAAGATCGCGGTCGAGCTTGGCCTGGATCATCTCGAGGTGATGCGGCGGAACCTCATTCCCGCCGACGCCTTCCCGTATCGGGCGGCGGCCGGCGGGCTCTACGATTCCGGCAATTACCAGAAGGCGATCGAGGAAACGATTGGCGACGGCCGGCTCTCGGATCTGCGCCGGCGCCGCGAGGCGGCGCGGGCCGCGGGGCGGCTCTATGGCATCGGCTTCGCCGCGGTGGTCGAGCCCGGGATGTCGAACCTCGGCTATCTCAGCACGCTGCTAACGGCCGAGGAGCGGCGCCGCTCCGGGCCCAAGGACGGCGCGGTTTCCCTGGCGACGGTGAATATCGACCCGAGCGGCTCGGTTTCGGTGACGGCGGATTGCATGCCGCAGGGTCAAGGCCATGCCACGGCCCTGGCGCAGATCGTCGCCGACGAGCTTGGCCTCGATCCGGCGGGCATCGCCGTCAATCTCGAGCACGACACCCAGAAGGACGCCTGGTCGATCGCCGCCGGCACCTATTCCTCGCGCTTCTCGCCGGGGACGGCGGTCGCGGGCGAGATTGACTGGGAGCAGCGGCTGGACCACATGCAGCAACACACGGGGCAGCACCTGCTGTCGGCGGTGTTTTTGAGCGAGCTGCGGGCGGCGACGGTGTCGTTTCACCTGGGCGCCGAAAGCTCGAACATCGACCTGGCCTGCGCGCTGCCGGCGGAGGCGGCGCTGGAGCGGGTAGAGCTGGCGGTGAACCGGATCATCGCCGAGGAC
>JAJYTL010000386.1 GCA_021793055.1 Pseudomonadota bacterium | reverse complement strand
TCGGCAATAGCCCTCTGTTCGGCAATTGGCGGCAACGTCACCTCTCGTGTCGCCATAACAGAAAGCGGAATCCGTGATCGAGTTGAACCAGAGGGCAGAACACCGGCGTCAAAGGCCGCCCCTGCGGTCAATTGCATGGCAACGAATGCTGGAAGCGACCGACTTGTATCGAGCCGAAATCGAAAACAGTCCGCCTTTACCATAGCCGGCCCAATACCGTCAGGAGCCGTGCACGCGCGCCCCACAGTGTTCCGATCATCGCCAAGGCCGGCGATAAGAATATCGCCTTCGCAGACATCATGCCCGGCGAGCTCAGTACGATAATAGTATTCGTCAATGAAGGCAGCGTCTGTCCCATCGAAATACCCAAGGCGAATATTCTGAAGCCGGATAACACGCACCCCTGATTCTGAATAATGCTCTGACTTGAGACCGGAACCAAAGGGGCCATCGCATCTCGCGCGAGCGATCCTCCCGAGCGGCAGGATTTGCCACCCAGCGGGAACATCCCCCATCCACTCCACCCGGCTCTCCTTCATCGGCACATTGGGATCGAGGCCCTTGGTGACGGCGTGGGTGATGGTGGCCTGGCGCTTTTCGTCGAGCAGCGCGATCAACCGCTCCTGCGTCGCGATCAGCGCATCGATCTTCGCCGTCTCGCGGTCGAGGAAATCGGCGATGGCGCGCTGTTCGGCGGTCGGCGGCAATGGTATCGGAACATCGCCCATCGCGCCAACCGTCAACCCGAATCGGGTGATGCCCTGAGCCCGCGCGCTGAAAGCCGATGAGACAGGCCGTGAGCAAATCGCCCAGAACAGGTATCGGCCAATCGTCCTGCCCGCAATCGGACGCAGCAACGCTAAATGGTACCCACAGATCACCCCGGCAGCCGAGGAATCAACATAAGCGGGAACGGCAATGTCGTCCGGCGTTTCCGAATCCTTCGTGATCAGCACATCCCCGCCCCGCAGAGCGAACCGCGCTATCTGCGCCGGGGTCGCGGAAGCCGGCATGAACTCCATGTCCCCGGTGATTCGGTCATACTTGTATACATCGACGTAATTGCACAGTCGAACCGGGATATGATCGGGATCAGTGAGCTTATCAACATTGCTCGGCATGACCGACGCCACGAATTTCAGCCGCTGGACTGGCCATTGGGTAGAGGGCGCCATTGTCATCCTGCGATCTCCTGCCGCTGGGAGGAAAAAGCGGCAAGATTGGCTATACGCGCGACATCATACCTCCCCATGCTGCGCGTCGGCGACCATCGCCCGGGCGCTTGTATGGACAATGAGTTCATGCTGCCCAACCCAACTCTCTGAGCAGGAACCCCACCAGTGCAACCGATAGCTCTCCGTCTTCGTCGGAAACCTCGCGAATGACTCGTTCTTTCTTCGCCTGACGCTCCTGTTCGGATGACTTTCCTCGGGAGTGGAGCCGGTTGATGATGCCGGCGGCAGATTTAATGCCCGAGTGATCCTCAGGAACTGCCGTAATCAGCCGTCCCAAGTCACCCTGCGGCACTGCCCCGACGGTAGGAAGCCATGCCGCAAGGATGACGCGAGAGAATTCCCGGCAAACATCGACGATGGGCACGGGCAGATATTTATGCGCCGCGTCGGCAACTTTCTCGAAGCCGTCGAGGATCTCGCGGCGTTTTTCAGACGGAAGCGTGGCTTCAGCCAAGTCAGGCAACTGCCCCAGTGTACTCAGCGACTTGAGCGTGAACAGCGTTTCGCCGTTGAATAACCGCTCGGCACCGACGATGTGCCACGCCGTCTTATGGCTTGCATCGCCGAGCAAAATGAGCGTCCGGTGGAAAGTCGGCACGTGGCCGGCAGGCTGCAATGAACGGTAAGCATCCATGTCATAGAACTGAGGTAAGCCGCCGGTCGGAGGGGCGTACGGGTAATGGCTAACACGCTGAGGATCATATGGGGCTAGTTGCTTGTGGAGGCTGTAAAAGCGCCCGCGCCTTATGCGCGTCGTAGGGTCGAAGGAATCTTCGCGGAACAATGGCGGGGTAAGTGGGTGCTGATTCCCCAAAATTCCCGCGGCGACCGGGTTGGCCGGGTCGATGACCACTTTGGACAGGCTTGGCATCGGATAGACCGCGTTCAGGAAGTTCTGATTGCCTTCATAGACGCGCTCGTTCTGGAATATCGCTAGGATCATCCGGCAATCTCCCGCAACAGCGAAAAAATCTCCGCCGAAAGCCGTTTCAGATCGGCGTCGATCTCGGCCAGGGGCCGCGGTGGGGTGTAGCGGTAGAAGTGCCGGGTGAAGGGAATTTCGTAGCCCTTGCGGGTTTTTGCCTCGTCGATCCACGCATCCGGGACATGCGGCAGCACCTCGCGGGCGAAATAGGCGTCGATGTTCTCCGAGAGCGGCACGTTTTCGGTATCGCGCAACTCGGGATCAGGCTCGGGCGCGCCGCTCTTCTGGCACGGGTCGGCCGTTTCGTCCCGCTCGCCGAGGCCGGCGAGGATGGCGTTGAACAACGGCGTGGGTAGCTTCATCTGCGCGCGCTTGAACAACGCGCGCAGATGATCGGCAAACGCCTCACGGTTCTGCCACACGCGCTCGCCCTTCGCGTGCCGCAGTACGTCGAGAATTGCCGCCTTCAGCGCACGCCCCTCCTGCGCCTCGGCGGCACCGGCAGCACCCTTTTTCTTGCTGGTCCCCAGCGCCTTGAAGGCAGAAACCTCCTCCAGCGTCGCCAGCCGCGCCTCGGTGATGGCGAAATTGAGCCGCAAGGGCCGCTCCACCGTGATGCGCCAATAGCCGAAATCCTCATTGGCGAAGATTTTCGAGTTCTCGCCCTCTGCGCACGCGCCGAACAACCGGGTGATCTCGGTTATCGCCGTCTCCGGGATCAGATTCCGCTTGTTGCCCAAGGAACGCCGCATCTTCTCGAACATCGAAGTTGCGTCAATCAGTTGCACACGGCCGCGGCGTTCGGGTGATTTCTGGTTGGTGATGATCCAGATGTAGGTGCTGATGCCGGTGTTGTAGAAAAGCTGGTCGGGGAGGCCAATGATCGCCTCCAACC
>JAJYTL010000024.1:12699-18843 GCA_021793055.1 Pseudomonadota bacterium | reverse complement strand
GCCAAGGCGATGCTCGGCGACAGAGGTTATGACGCAGACTGGTTCCGCAATGGCTTGGCGCAGCGCGGTATCACCCCATGCATCCCGTCAAAGACCAACCGCAAAGTGCCCATCCCTCACGACCAGGCACTCTACCGTCAGCGCCACAAGATCGAAAACATGTTCGCCAAGCTCAAAGACTGGCGGCGCATCCACACCCGCTACGACCGATGCGCCCACACCTTTATGTCCGCCATCTGCATCGCCGCAACCGTCATCTTCTGGATCAATCAATGAGTCCTGAGCCTAGATGTTCGTCGGCTTGCCTCGGCCGGCGTGGCCGAGGCCGACCGGGGCATTCCCTTTGCGCCTCGCGGGCGGCGGTTGGCGCGCCGCGGCGGAGCGGTCCGGCTATTTCTTCAGCATGCCTTCGTAGTTGTACTTGGCATCGACCGCGAGCACGTCCATGCCGGCGAGGAGATCGGCCTTCATCCTCTCTTCCTTGTCCATCAGGGCCTCGGCCTGTTCGATCACCTCGTCCAGCTTTTCCGAGCCGATGACGACGACGCCGTTGACGTCGGCGACGATGATATCGCCCGGGCGCACTTGCACGTCGCCGATGCGGACCAGGCAGTTATAGGCCTCCTGCGTGATGCGGCCGCGCGCCGTGATCGGCACCGCGCCGCGCGCGTAGACCGGGAAGGCCATTTCCTGGCAGATGTCGAGATCGCGCACCGCCCCGTCCACCACCACCGCCGAAACGCCTTTGACCTTGGCGGCGCAGGACAGCACTTCGCCCCAGCAGTTGTTGCGGACATCGCCGTGGTTGTCGATCACGATGATATCACCGGGCTCGGCGGCGGCGATGGCCTCGACGCCCAAATGCCGGCTCGAGCGCACCGGCCCGGCAGCCGTGATCTTGATCGTCACCGCGCGGCCGACCACCTTGGCACACTCGAACATCGGCCGGATGCCGATCACCGCCCCCGAGGAACCGATAATATCCAAGGCATCGGACAGGTTGGTCGTCGACAGCCGGTGCAATCGGCCACGATAGCGAAGGTCGAACGTACTCTGATCCATAAACCATCCATTCCTTTCGGCAAGTGCTTCCCAAAGCCGCGCCGCCGCCGGCGCGTGATTTCAATCGACGATCTGGATGCCGAGGCTGCGCGCCGCGGCGATCGCCTCCCCGCGCGAGGGTTCGGCATCGACGACGCAAACGCGCGCGCCGCCGCGGTTACGCGAATCCAGCCACACCGATCCCTCGTCCGTCAGGATGCGGATTCGCTGAACCTCGGGCTCGGCGATCTCTTTCAGCGAGATATCGATCGCGCGCACTTCGGGCGTCTCCATCACCTTGGCGTACATGTCGCCGTCCGAGGTATGCGACCCGAAAACCGCCCCCATCAGAATCGCCGGCACATTGATGGCGCGCCGGGAGTAGAGGTCCTTCGTCAGCTCGATCTCGATCCTGGCGATCCGCCCCCGCTTGAGGGCATGCGCGATGCGCGCCATGTTGGTCGGCGAGCCGACGGCGATCGAGCTGCCGCCCACCACGACGTCGCCCAGCGTCTGCGTCAGCGGGCGGCTTGCCGCCATCATCTGGCGAAGCTCCTCCCGCGCCTCGACCAGAACCTCGTCCGCCACGCTGGCGTCCTTGCCGGCCAAGCCGGGATCGAGCAGCGCCTCCACCTGCGCGCGCTTCTTGAAATAAGGCTTGAGGTATTTGACGTTCACGGCGGTGATCGCCGGCGCCGCCTCACGATGGATGCGGGCCGCCATAGCGATCATGACGTCGACGTCGATATCGACCGGCAGGGTGCTCTTGAGCACCAGCTTCGAGGCCAGATTACCGACCAGGATGGCGCCGCCGATATGGGTGGCGCACAGGCCGCGCGTGACCACGCGCGGCGTGCAGGGCACGCCCAGGGTCGGCGAGATCGCGAGGATCATCGCCTTTGCGACCTGGCTCGCGGAGCCGCCGCGGAGATCGGTCAGCGCCGCCGCCGTCGCGGCCGATCCGGCGCCGTAGCCCTCCATGTTGCAGCCGGTGGTGACCTTGCCGGCGCGGAAGACGCTCCCGACCTTCAAGATCAGCGCCGAGGTCAGGCGCACCCGCTCCGGCTCGACCCCGGTTTCGAGCAGCGCCTTGAGCAGCCCGGTATAAGGGCAGGAATCGCCGGTCCCGGCGCAGGGCCGCAATCCGACCTCGTGGTTGCCGACCTCGGCGGCCAACGTATAGACCAGCGCGCGATCGATGAGTTCGTCGTCGATCAGGGTGCCGCGCTCCTGCCGCGCGAGATCGGTCGCGACGGTTCCGAGCACGAAGCTGTTGCCGTCGACGAGCCCTTTGTCCAACGCCCGCAGATTATGCTCGAAGGCGGCGAAGCACGCGTCGATGACCGCTTCATAGGTCTTTTGCTCGCGCACCATGGCCTCGCCGACGACGACTTGGCTGAGGGGCAGCTTCAATTCCTCCGCGAGCGCGACCAGTTCGCCGAGCGTCGCGGTTTGCCGCTCGGTCCGGGCGGCGATCGCGTCGATGTGGTCCTTCGAAAGCAGGTTCGTCGACATCTTCATTCCTCTAGCGGATGGGCGCCGCGCGGCCGGCGCGGCGAGGCGGAAATCCAATTCGGCTTAGCAGCGCCCGGCGGCCAGAGACCGTGGTCCCGGCAGCCGCCGCGACGTCGGCATCGCCGGGGCTGGTTTGGACGTTGGAGATCGCTCAGCTGGGGTGTTCATGATCGCGTGGCGCAGGCGGGATCGGCGCCGCATGTTAGTATCGACGGGGCTTCGACGCCAGCGCCCCGACCGTGCCGGACCCGGCCGCAAGCCAAACCTGCTGCCCCCGGTGCCGGATGACCGCGGAAGACAAGCAAGTCGCGCGCCGTTAGCCTAAAATATAGGCAACCGCCGCCCGCCACACCCGCCGTCCAGGCGCCATGCCGCGGCTATCCCATGGCGCCTGAGGCAACCGCCGCCGCCGGCCGATAATGGCACAGGCCGTGCCTGCTCTCGGCTATCGATATGCCGCTCGCCGGCAAAGGCCCGGCCGGCGCGGGAGACGAGACCCATGAACGTAACGGCGGCGCGCGCCTTCGATGAAATGGGCGGACCGGAAGGCCCGGCACCGCAATACGCCGAGATCCGCCGCTGGCTGGAAGCCGCGCCTTCGGAATTCCTGGCGATGAAACATCGCGAAGCGGAAATCCTCTTCAACCGCATCGGCATCACCTTCGCGGTCTATGCCGAAGGCGGCGATCCCGAGCGCATGATCCCCTTCGACATCATCCCGCGCGTCCTCGACGCCGCCGAATGGGCGCTTCTGTCGCGCGGCCTGACGCAGCGGGTGCGCGCGTTGAACGCCTTCATCCACGACGTCTATCACGAGCGCGAGATCCTTCGCGCCGGCCGCATGCCCGCATTGGTCGTGCTCGGCAACGAGAGCTTCCGGCCCGAGATGCAGGGCTTCGATCCGGCGCAGGCGGTCTATGCCCACGTCTCCGGCATCGACGTCGTGCGCGTCGGTCCGCGCGATTTCTACGTACTGGAGGACAATTGCCGCACGCCGTCCGGCGTCTCCTACATGCTGGAGAATCGCGAGGCGATGATGCGTCTCTTCCCCGAGCTTGTCACCAACCATCGCGTCGCCCCGGTGTCGCATTACCCCGAGGAGCTGTGGAAAACCCTGCGCTCGGTGGCGCCCGTCCATTGCAACCGCAATCCGATGATCGTGCTCCTCACGCCGGGATCGGCCAACAGCGCCTATTAGGAGCACTCCTTCCTCGCCAACGAGATGGGCATCGAATTGGTCGAGGGACCCGACCTTTTCGTCGACGCCAACGTGCCCTATATGCGCACCACCGAAGGGCCGCGGCGGGTCGACGTGATCTATCGCCGACTCGACGACGATTACCTCGACCCGCTTTCCTTCCGGCCAGACTCGCTGCTCGGCGTTCCCGTCCTGCTCATGGCCTATCGCGCCGGCAACGTGACGCTCGCTAACGCGCCGGGCGCCGGCATCGCCGACGACAAATCGATCTATCCCTTCGTGCCGGACATGATCCGCGAGCGCTGGTCGGAGGCGCTGCGCGAGGCCTATCGCATGATTCCGCGCCCGCCCTGGGCCGGATAGGCGCCGGCCCCGAACATCGGCAATTGACTCGGGTCAATTCCCGGCGCTAGCCGATGTGCATTCTAAGGCGGATGTCCATGGTCAAGGGAGCGCGGCAATGCGACTGACTTCGGGCGCTTTCGCCGATGGAAAACCGATCCCCGAGCACCACACCTGCGATGGCGCGAACCTTTCCCCGCCGCTGCAATGGGACGCTGTCCCGGCCGCGACGCGAAGCCTGGTGCTGCTCTGCGACGATCCTGACGCGCCGGCCGGCACTTGGCATCACTGGGCGGTTTACGACATCGCCGCCGACCGCCGCTCGCTGCCGGAGGACGCGGCCGGACGCGACGGCGGCGGGCTGCGTCAGGCGGTGAACGATTTTCGCAAGCCCGGCTATGGCGGCCCCTGCCCGCCGCCCGGCCATGGCCCGCATCGTTACCATTTCCGCCTGCTGGCGCTCGACGTCGCCGCGCTCGGGATGCGGCGCGGCGCCTCCTGCCGCGAGGTCGAACAGGCGGCGCGCCAACACCTTATCGCCGAGGCGACGCTAATCGGAGTCTACCAGCGATGAGCCACGGTGCCGCCGCGGAGCGCCGCGCGACGCTCCGCGTCTTTCTTTGCGGCGACGTGATGACGGGGCGCGGCATCGACCAAATTCTCCCCCATCCCTGCCCGCCTATGCTCTACGAGCCTTACGCACATTCCGCACTCGACTATGTCGCGCTCGCCGAGAGCGCGCACGGGCCGATCCCACGACCGGCGGATTTCGCTTACGTCTGGGGCGCCGCCCTCGCGGAATGGCGGCGCATGGCGCCCGACCTTCGCATCGTCAATCTCGAGACCAGCGTCACGCGGAGCGGGGCTCATCGGCCGAAAGGAATCAACTACCGCATGAGCCCGGAGAACGCGGAATGCTTGCGCGCCGCCGGCATCGATTGCTGCGTCTTGGCCAACAACCACGTTGTCGATTGGGGCGCGGCCGGCCTACGCGAGACGCTCGCGACGCTCCGCCGCCTCGGCATCGCCGCCGTCGGCGCCGGCGGCGACCGCGACGAGGCCATGCGACCCGCGATCCTTCAAACCGATGGCAAGGGCCAGGTCATCGTCTTTGCCCTCGCCGCGACCACGAGCGGCACACCCACCGGCTGGGAGGCGACGCAAGCAGCCTGCGGCGTCAATGTCGTCGAAGCGCTTTCCGACGCCACGGTCGGCGACATCGCCGCGGGCGTGGCACGGCACGCTCGGCCCGGCGACGTCGTCATCGTCTCGATCCATTGGGGGCCGAACTGGGGCTACGCGATCGCGCCGGCCGAGCGCCAATTCGCCCACGATCTGATCGACAAGGCCGGCGTCTCGATCGTGCACGGCCATTCCTCGCACCATGCCAAGGCCATCGAAGTGTTCAAGAATCGCCTGATCCTCTATGGCTGCGGCGACTTCCTGAACGACTACGAGGGCATCCGGGGCGAAGAGGAATTCCGCGGCGATCTGAGCCTGATGTATTTCGCCGATATCGATCCCGCCAGCGGAACCCTGCTCGGCCTGGAAATGACGCCGCTACAGATCCGCGGGTTTCGGCTGGCCGCCGCCGCGCCTGCCGATGTCGCATGGCTGCGAACCACGCTCGATCGCGAAAGCGCGCACTTCGGTACCCATATCGCGGCAACGTCGGCCGGCCGGCTCACACTCGCCTAAAACATGATCCCGAGCGGCAAGGGCGCCGGTGGCGACCGCGCAGAAGAAAGGGAACGATCTTAGGACTGGGTTGTCGGCGTCGTCCCGCCGACTGGCGCGACCTAGACGCCCTGGCTGTGGCGGCCGCCGCCGGCACCGCCGATATAGCTGTCGAAGGCGGCGGCGACGGAACGGAGGAAGGGACGTCCCTGCTTCGTCACCTTGAGCCGCGCCCCGTCGCGCGCGATCAAACCGTCGGCGGCCAGGCTTTCGAGCGCGGGCGTCGACAAATCCGCCGCCGTCCGTCCGTGCGCGCGGGCGACCGCATCGAGGTCAACCGCGAGATAGCACATGATCTGCTCGATGACGTC
>JAJYTL010000024.1:0-12689 GCA_021793055.1 Pseudomonadota bacterium | reverse complement strand
GATCGTGCCATTCCGGGATCGGCGCGATGTTCTGCACATAGCCTTGCGGCAAGGCGCCGATGGCCGAGGCGCCGAAGCCGATCAGGGCCGGAGCCCGATCGGTGGTGTAGCCCTGGAAGTTGCGGTGCAGGTCACGGCTCGCAGCGGCCTGCGCCATGGCGTCATCCGGCCGAGCGAAGTGGTCGAGGCCGATCGCGACGTAACCCGCCGCGGTCAGCGCCGCTTCCACCGCCTCGCGCTGGCGATGGCGCTCCATCGCGTCCGGGAGCGTCGGCTCGGCGAGGAGCTGCTGGTGGCGCTTCATCCACGGCACATGGGCATAGCCGAAAACCGCGAGCCGGTCCGGCGACAGGGTGAGCGCGCGCCGCGCGGTGGCGGCGACGCCTTCCGCCGTCTGGTGCGGCAGGCCGTACATGAGATCGAGGTTGATCGCCCCGACTCCGGCCCCGCGCAAGCCTTGGACCACGGCGGCGGTCATCTCGTAGGGCTGAATCCGGTTCACGGACGCTTGCACGACGGGATCGAAATCCTGCACGCCAAGGCTCGCCCGCGTCGTGCCCATCGCCGCCAAGGCGGCAAGCGATTCCGGCGACAGGGTACGAGGATCGATCTCGACGGCGATCTCGGCGTCGGGCAGGAAATCGAAGCGCCGGCGCAACAGCGCCATGATCGCGACCATGTCGTCCGGCGCGAGCGAGGTCGGCGTGCCGCCGCCCCAGTGAACATGACGGACCGGCAGGCGCTTGCCGATGACGTCGGCGACGCGGTCGATTTCGCGCCGCAGGTCAGCGGCATAAGCAACCATCGGCTCGGCCCGGCGTACCGCCGTGGTGTGGCAGCCGCAAAAATGGCAAAGCGTGTGGCAAAAGGGCACGTGGATATAGATCGAGAGCACGCCGTCGTCGGGCAGCGCCTTGAGCCAGGTGGCATAGGTCGCGCCGTCGACGGCGGGCGAAAACTGCGGCGCCGTCGGATAGCTGGTGTAGCGGGGAACGGGACGGCTGTAGCGGCCGATGAGGTCTTCGATCATGGCATCCTTATAGCCGAGTTCCGCTGCCCCGCGTTGATCAACGTCAAAATCGCCGTTGGCGCCGGGCGGCCGGCGTTGCCGCGGCGACCGGGCTCCAGACTAGGCCAGTGCCGGTTCCGCGTCATCCTCGTAAAAGGCCTCGGCGAGCGGCGCGAAGGGCGCGAGTTCCTCGACCCGAGCCGCCGCCGCTCCCGGATCGAGCCGCCCGTCCAGCCGGTCGCGATAGACTTGCGACAAGGCGACCATGTCGATCGCCTGCGGCCACAGCCGGAAGATCGATACCCCACCCGCCCGGAGCGCGTCAAGCTGGCGCACCAGGTTGAGCGCGACGTAGGACAGGGTCATGGTGCCGTTGGCGGCGAGGAACCCTTTGCCGTCGAGGGTATCGACGTCGAGGCCGTTCGGATCCTGGCCGCAGACATACTGGCAGCCGTCCTTGTGCAGGCCGTTGGCGCGCGCGTGGTAGCAGCGCGCCGACAGGGCAAGCGGCAGCCGGCCGAACACTTGGGTCTCGAACGCGACCTCGGGGGCATGCGCGGTGAGGGTCTTGAGCGCGGCCTGCGGCAGCTCGGCCGGGAGAACGATGCGCACGGCGCCGTTGCCGGCGAGGTATCCGACCGTGCCTTCGTTATAGACATTGATGAACGGGCCGATGACGTGGCGCCGGCCGCGGACGATGCCGGCCCCGGCAAGATCGTTGAGCTCGACCAGAAGATCGGGTTCGGCAGCCAAGGCCTCGAGCGCCGCGCCCTCGCGCTCGCTCATCACCAGGGCCAAGGTGGAATGGACGACCTCCTTGCCGGCGCGGGTCAGCCGCTCCGTCACCTCCGGCAGATGATCGGCGAAAAACGGCGCGCGCTTGGAGCAGACAATCTCGCCGAGATAGACGATGTCGACCGGCGCTTCGTCGGCGACACGGAAATAGAAGTCGCGTTTCGTCGCCGCATCCCAATGATAGAGAATGGGACCGAGCGAGATGCGAGCCGAGCTCGCCCCGGCGGGCGTGACCGCGCCGCTCATCGCCAGCGCTTCTCGTAGGCGCCGGCCGTGCTGCGGCCGCCTTCGGAAAGCGAGTCGAGCAGGCCGGCGTTGACGACGCCGCCCGCCGCCGCCGCGTCCACCGCCTGGCGGAAGGCCGCGACCACCCGCGCCACGTAGCCGCGGCCGCGTTGGCGGCCCTCGATCTTGAGCGCCTTGACTCCGGCCGCCATCAGTTCGGGCAGCATCTTCGTGGCGTTGAGCGACACCGGGTCCTCGAACAGATACGAGACGTCGCCGTTCGCGGCGAAGCGGCCCTTGCACAAGGTCGGATAGCCGGCCGGCTCGTCGGCCTCGAAACGGTTGATGGTGAAACGCCCGACCCGCGACGTGAGACAACCGTCGCGCTCCTCGTATTGGACATGGCTCGCCGGCGAACAGACGCCGTCCATATTGGGCGATTGGCCGGTCGCATAGGCGGACAGCATGCACCGCCCCTCCGCCATGACGCACATGCCGCCATAGGCGAAAACCTCGGTTTCGACCGGAATCTGCGCCGTCAAGGCACCGATCTCGGCCAGGGTCAGAACCCGCGGCAGCACCACCCGCTGCACCCCGAAAGCCTCGTGGTAGAAACGGATCGCGCTCGGGTTCGAGGCCGAGGCCTGCACCGAAAGGTGCCGCCGGACTTCCGGATGCCGCCGCGCCGCGTAGTCGAGAAGGCCGATATCGGCCAGGATCAGCGCGTCGGCCCCCATCCCCGCCGCGTCGTCGACGGCGCGCGCCCAGGGCGCCGGCGTGCCCGCCTTGGGAAAGGTGTTGATGGCGACATAGACCTTGACGCCCCGGGCATGGGCGTAGCCGATCGCCTGAATCATTTCGGGACGGGAGAAATTGAGCCCGGGAAAGTTCCGCGCGTTGGTTTCGTCGCGAAAGCCGGCATAGACCACGTCAGCGCCGGCGTCGACCGCGGCATGAAAAGCGCCGAGGGTTCCGGCGGGACAGACGAGCTCCAACGATTCTGCTTTCATGCCTTGCCTCCCATCGCTTCAGGGCGGATTGCCTCGGAGCGGGCAGGCGGGCGCGTCGGCCGCCCCGACGCCCGCTTCGCGAACTCGGCCCGGAGCGCCGCGATTTCCGCCCCCTGGCGCGCGACGCGCCGATCGAGTGGCGCCAGAAGCGCCGCCTGCACGGTGCCGAGGTCGCGGCTCGCGCGCTGGAACAAGCCGCTGGCGGCGCCGGCAAGAGCTCGCGCCGGCCCCGCGAGCGGTCCGAAGGCGGTGGTCAAATCGCGGAGAAAGTCGATCTCGGCGCTCTCGATCGCGTTGCGAAGCGCGAGCGCCGCCTCCATGTCGCCCTCAATCCCGAGGGTACGGGAGAAAAACAGCGCGTCGCCATCGAGATCGCCCTCAACCAGCTCGATGAAGGCGGCAAATGGCCCGCGAAACACGGTATCGGCCGCAACATCGCGGCCGCCGGCGCGAAAAAGCGTGATGCTCGGCCCCTCGGCCGCGAAGTGCAGCAGAAAATGGAACGGAAGATCGGTCGGCTCGACCGCGATCTTGGGCTCGCCCTGCGCCCGCATCCGCTCGGCAAGCTCAGGGTGACGCCGGTCGAGCGCCCGGAGAACGGCGTTGAAGAACGGCTGCAGCACGGCCGGAGGCAGGGGCTGAAGCGCCAAGCCAAAGAGGAGCGCGGGCGAGAACGGCGGCGGGCTTAAAGCAGGTCTGGGCATGGCTCGCGCGGTGTCTCCTTTTCGGGCCTGCGGCGCCGGCCACAAACGGACCGGCGCCGCCCGGCATCAGCCGGTGCCGCACTTCCCCCGACGGCCATCCATTGCTAGGGCAAAACCGTGGGGCAGCCCTTGACGGCGGTCAAATACGCGGCCTTTAAATGACGTCCCGCGGCATTTCACGCTGCGGGCGGCGGGGCCGCCGCGCTCGCGCCGCCCGCCGAGGCGGAGGGGGGGTATCGCCACTCCGGCGCGCCTCCTTTGACGACGGTCAAGGAGGGACGCTTGGCGATCTGTCATTCTGGTTTATATTATCAAAAAAGAAGGAACCCTTTCCAGTTGCGGCACGCTCCGGCACACGCAATCGAGCTCGAACGGATTCCGGACAATTTGCTCCGCGAGCCGGTCGAGTTCATTTTCGCCGATCATTTTCGGCAACGCTCGCTTTGCGCCACCCTGGACGAGATGATCGCCGAACCGGACGCCCCCGCCACCCACGAACGCGCGACGGTCGCGCTCCGCTATCTGCAAAAAGAGCTGCCGCACCACATCGCGGACGAGGAGCGGAGCCTCTTCCCGCTGCTTGCGCAGCGCGCGCAGCGCGAGGACGCCCTGGACAGTCTGCTCGCGCTGCTGTCCGAGGAACACGGCCGCGACCGCGACATGGCCAAGGCCCTGATCGCCGCGCTACGCCAGATCATCGCCGGCCAGTTGTCGCCGAAGTCGGATACCTTCGCCAGCGCCGCGCTCGCCTTCGCCGAAACCCAGCGGCGCCATCTTTCGTGGGAAAACGCGGTTATTCTGCCGCTTGCCCGGCGCCGGCTGACCGCCGACGACATGACGTCTCTCGGCCACGACATGGCGAAACGGCGCAGCATCCAATATCCCGACTGACCAGCGATGCCGCGGCGACGCGCGACCGAACGCCACAAAACGCCATAATTCGATCTTAGGCGCCCTTGCCGACGTCGCCCTCGCTGAAGCGGAGCAGCGCCGCGACGTCTGCGATCATGATCGCAGACCCCCGCGCCGCGACGCCGTGAGCGCGCAGCCGCGCGAGCGCCCGCGAGAGCGATTCCGGCTGCATGCCGAGGCGGCTTGCGATCAGCGACTTGTCGAACGGCAGATCGATCTCCGCCGCGCCGGTCGTCTCGGGGCAGAGCCGGCAGAGAAACCCCGCCAAGCGCTCGGAAGTGGAGCGCACGGTGAGTTGCTCGACCTGCTGCACCAGCCGATGCTGGTGCGCCGACATGGCCGCAAGAAGCCGCAACGCGAGGTCGCTGTTGTCGCGGATATGGGCGATGAAGCGCTCGCCGGGCACGACAAGAAGCCGGGCGTCGGTGACGGCGAAGGCGCCGAGCGGCGAGGCCTCGGGATCGAAGATCGTCGTCTCGCCGAAGGGCTCGCCCCGGGTCAGCACGGCAATCACGATCTCGCGGCCACCCGGCGTCTGGCGAAACACCTTGACCCAGCCCTCGAAGATCACGAACAAGCTCTTGGCCGCTTCTTCCTGGTAGAAAAGCGTGGTGCCACCGCCATAGCGGCGGACCGAGGCGTCGCTCATGAGGAGCGCCAATTGCGCGCGGGTGAGGCCGGCGAAAAGCGGCACCTGGCCAAGAAAATCCAATTCCTCCGGCCCGATGCCGGTGCGGCGGAAAAGCCAATCTTCTTCGAGCGGAGCTCCCATCATACCGAACACTTAACCGAAGCCAGCCTAGATTTGTTTGATTTCTCTCAAGAACTTTAGCCAGCGAGCGACCTTTAGGGCCCGCATGCGACAGCATGCCGCGGACCTCCGCCCCCTCGCGAGCCCCCGGCGTCCCTCGCGGTCCGCACCCGCGCCTTTTGACCGCGGTCAAGTGCTCGCCCGGTCACTCGTGCTAGAGAGCATAACATGGGGAGATGGAGGTAGGGTTTTCATCCTCATCACCCCGATAGCGGACTGGCTTTACAAGGGGACGCCGCATGGCAACCGAGGAACCGCCCTTTTCGCTACTCGACGAAGCGGCCATCGCCGCCGTTCCTCTCCAACACGATCCTTACGAGTTCGCCTTCGTCGAAAATGCCATGCCGCTTGCCGCCAAGGAGGCGGTGCTGGCCGACGCGCCGACCATTCCGGACCGCGGCAGCTACGCCCTGCCCGACCTTCGTTACGGCCCAAATTTTGGCGCCGCGGTAAAGGACCTGCTGAGCGCGCGCTTCCGGCGCCTGGTCGAGCAGAAGTTCGATATGGACCTCAGCAAATGCCCGCCCTGCATCGTCATGATGGGCAACACCAGCGGCCATTACAACGAGGGCTACGCCCATCCCGATTCGAAGCACAAGATCGTCACCGTGCTCGTCGGGTTTACCCGTGAGTGGCCCTATGAACGGGGCCGGCTTCGCGTGCTGCGGAGCTCGGACCGCGATGACTATGCCTTCGAATTCGCGCCTGAGTTCGGCCGTATGTTGATGTTCCGGGTTTCCGACAAGTCCTGGCACGGCTTTCTGCCGCAGAAGGGACGCCGCATGAGCCTGCAGCTCTGCTACGTCGATTCGGACTGGTACGTGCGGCGCGAATATTGGCGCCACACCGTGAGCGCATTCGCGAAATCGGTGCCCATCGTAAACAAAGTCATCGAATGGGCGCCGCGTAAGTTCTAACGCGGCATCCCTACGCGACCGCGCAGGAGCAGGATCATGAGCTATCCGCCGGTGCCCGAGGTGTCGGAAGTGGCGGCGCATTTCAGCCACGCCGTGCGCGAGGCCAAGCGCGGCGAGACTCCCTATCGCCACTGGACCTTGAGCGACGTGTTCCCGCTCGATCTTTGCACCGGGATTCTCACCCTCCCCATTGCGCCGCCCGTTCTCGGCCGCACCGACGGCACGCGCAACACCTATAATGACCAGCGCTGCTTCATCACGCCGTCGCTGCGCGATAAATTTCCGACCTGCCGGGTTCTCGCGGATGCGCTGCAGCGCCCCGACGTGGCGCGGCTGATGGCCGAGACCTGCGGCATCGAGGCCGCCGGCAGCTATCTTCGTATGGAATATATCCAGGACACCGACGGCGCTTGGCTGGAGCCGCACCGCGACATTCCGGAAAAGCTCTTTTCGATGGTGATTTATTTCTGCCTCGGGCCGGACGCGACGGAGTGGGGCACCGATATCTACGACGCCGACCGGAAATGGGTTGGCCGCTCGCCCGGAACCTTCAATTCGGCGGTGATCTTCGTGCCCGGGCCGGCGACGTGGCACGGTTTTGATCCGCGGCCGATCGTCGGCGTGCGCCGGCTGATGGAAATCAACTACGTCCGCCCCAATTGGCGCGACCGCGAACAGCTTTCGTTTCCGGATCGGCCGATCGCGCCCGCGGCCTGAGGGCCGAGACTGCGATCCAAGCGGTCCGGAGCATGACCTTCGACCGAATCGCAGCCGCCATCCCCTGGACCTGGGAGCCCCGGACCATGAACGTCGAACGCAGATTCGCACCAAGCAACGTCGCCAGCCGCAGTTTTCGCGGCCCCGGCGGGACCGAACATTTCATCAACGTCGCCGGCGCCCAGGGCCTCGATTTCGACGATCAGATCGCGCTGGTGGAGCGGCGTTACGGCGAGGCGCTGCGGGGGCTCAAGCTCGCCCCCGATAGCGCCGTGTTCCGCCGCCTCTTCGTCAGCGACGTGCTGAACCAGAGCGCCGCGATCCGCGCTAGCGGTCTGGTTCGCTCGGAGGATGCCGGACCGGTCGCGGTCTCGATCGTGCAGCAGCCGCCGCTCGCCTGCCCGATGGTCACCCTCCTCGCCTATCACGTAGAAAGCCCGGACGGGCTGGCTAAGACGGCACTTTCGCCGAAGCACGTGCTGGTGGAAAAGAACGGCCTTGGCCATCTCTGGAGCGCCGGGCTCTGCGCCGGCGCCAGCGAGGGCCTGGGTTCGGCGGCAGCGCAGACGCGGGATATCTTCCGGGACCTCATCGACCGGCTCGCGAGCCGCGGCGGAACGCTCGGCGACAACTGCGTTCGCACCTGGCTCTATATCAAGGACGTCGACGTCTTTTACCAGGACATGGTGAAAAGCCGACTCGATCTCTTTGTCGACCACGGCCTGAACCGCGACACCCATTATATCGCCAGCACCGGGATCGAGGGCGCCTGCGGCCACCAGTTCGACCTCGTCGCCATGGACGCCTATTCGGTCTTCGGCCTCAAGCCGGCGCAGATCGCCTATTTGAATGATTTCGAGCGCCTGTGCGCCACCAAGGACTACAACGTCACCTTCGAGCGCGGCACGCGCGTCGGCTATGCCGACCGGGCGCATCACTTCATCTCCGGCACCGCGAGCATCGACCGCAAGGGCCAGATCGTGCATCCCGGCAATGTCCGCCGTCAACTCGGCCACGCGCTGGAGAACGTCGAGGCGCTGCTGCGCTCGGGCGGCGGCGGCCTCGCCGACATGATGTACCTGATCGTCTATCTACGCGACCCAGCGAGCTTCCCCGTAATCGCGGACGAGCTCGCGACGCGCTTTCCCGACTTGCCCGTCATCCCGGTGCAGGGCGCCGTGTGCCGGCCGGGCTGGCTGGTCGAGGTCGAGGGCGTCGCCATCACCCCGAACGCGGCGCCGGAGCTCCCCGCCTTCTAGCGCACGAAATCACGGAAAGCGTTTTTTCGTATACAGATAGGCCAGCACGTACAGGCCGAGATAGACGAAGGGAACGAACAGGATAACACCTTCGAGTCCGCCGAGCATGACGCGGCCTCCTTACAAGTTATCGCGGCGCCGGTCGCGCGCGGCGTCCTGGGTTTCGAACAAGACCGCGCCGCTCGCCGCGATCAGCACGATCATCGTGGTGCCGACCAGCCAGGCGAAATACCACGGCGCGTAATCGCCGGCGACCACCGCGAGCAGGAGCGCGAAGGCGAGGATCAGGCCGAGGGCGACCATCTTGATGACATGGCGCATGGTTCATTCTCCGTCAGTAGAGATGATCGTCCCGGGAAACCTTCTCGGGATTGACCTTGCCGCCCATCAGGTGAAACGCCCACGACGTATAGGCGATGACCGCCGGGGTGAAGATCAGCGCGAAGACCAGCATCCAGCCGAGGTTGTAGGCGCTGCCGGAGGCGTTCCACACGGTCAGGCTCTGGCTCGGTGCCGTGGTCGAGGGCATCAGGAAGGGGAACATCGCCGCCCCGATCGTGCCGATGGTGCCGATCCAGGCAATTGCGCCGAGCCACCAGCCGAGAACCGGCCGCCGCGCCGCCAAGGCGAGCGGCCCGAGGATCATCCCGGCGAGGCCGAGCGCTGGCGCCAGCCATAGTATCGGGAAGCTATGGAAATTGCGCATCCAGGCGCCGGCCTGCATGGCGACTGCGGGCCCGTTGAGCGGCGTTGCCGCCATCGCCGGATTGACCGGCTGGGTATAGACGAAGCCGCGGATGAACGGTACCCAGATGCCGCCGATCACGAACAGGGCGGCGGCGATCGCGCCACCCCAGATGGCGAAGCGCCGGGCGCGCATGGCGATCGCGCCTTCGCCACGGATCATCAGCATCGCACCGCCCTGATGGATCGAGAGCGCGAGCGAGAGCGCGCCGCAAAGCAGCGCGAACGGATTGAGGAGATACCAGATGAAGGATTCGTCCTGGTAGTACTGCCCGTCCCAACTGAAATGGAAGCCGACGCCCTGCAGCACGTTGCCGATCGCCGCGCCGTAGACAATCATCGGCACCGCCCCCGAGATCAGGAAGGCCCAATCCCAGGTCTCGCGCCAGCGCGACGCATCGACCTTCGAGCGGTACTCGAAGGCCACCGGCCGCATGATCATGCTGAACAGCAGCAGAATCATGACGATGTAGAAGATCGAGAACGAGGTCGCATAGAGCGTCGGGAAGGCGGCGAAGATCGCGCCGCCGCCGAGGATGAACCAGACCTGGTTGCCATCCCAATGCGGCCCGATGATATTAAGCGCGGCACGCCGCTCGGCGTCGTTCCGGCCGACGAAGCGCAACAGCGTGCCAACCCCCATGTCCATGCCGACCATCACCGCGAGACCGGTCAGCAGCACGCCGAGAAGCAAGGCCCAGATCATCTTGAGCGCAGTATAGATTTCCATGATCCGTCTCCCTACTCCCAGGACTTGTTGGCGTAACCGGGCCGGCCGAGCCCCGGCCCGGCACCCGCTTGCGCCGCCGCCGGCGCTTCGCGGAAGCCGGGGCCGAGACGGGCGTATTTGAACATCAGGTAGAGCTCGGCGGCGATGAACAGGCTGTAGAGAAGCGCGAAGCCGACCAGCGAGAACACCATGTAGCCGACGCCATGGGTCGAGGCCGACACGAAGGTCGGCAGCCAGCCGTATACGCTCCAGGGCTGGCGGCCGTTCTCGGCCACGATCCAGCCGTATTCGCAGACCAGGACCGGCAGCGGAATCGACCACATCGCCGCCTTCAGCATCCAGGGATGCTCCTCGAGCTCGTTCTTCAGGCTGTAATAGGCGCCGAAGGCGAAAACCGCGATAAAGGCGAAGCCGAAGGCGACCATGATGCGGAACGACCAGAATTCGACGAAGACGTTCGGAATCGTCGCCTGCGCCGTGCGATCGACGACGCCAGGCAGATCCGCCTTGGTGATCTTCGCGAGGTCCTGATCCGGCGCGTAGCGCTGCGCCAGCAATCCATAGCCGAGATCGCTTTGATATTTCCGAAACTCCGCCAGCGCGGCCGGGTTCTTGGTGCCGGCATAGGCCTTGAGCGCGGTCGCCGCCTGGATGCCATTGACGATTTTCGGCTTCGCCTCGCGCTCGAGGGAGTCGATTCCGGGGATCGCCGTGTTCCAGGAATGGGTGACCAGCGGGGTCAGCACGTAAGGGATTTCGATCGCGGCGATGTTCTTGCGCGCGCTCTGATCGGGAAGCGCGAAGATCGTCCACGGCGCGGCCGGCGGCGTGGTCGTGTGCCAGATTCCCTCGATCGCGGCCAGCTTGGTCCGTTGCACCAAATAGTCCATGCGCCCGAGCGCGTCGCCGAGCGTGACCACCGCGAGCGAGGCGATGACGCCGAACAGCGCCGCCATGCGGAACGAGCGCGCGGCGAAGTCGCGATGCTGCCGACGGAGGAGGTAATAGGCGCTGATACCCATGACGAACAGCGCGCCGGTGACAAAGCCCGCGATCGAGGTGTGGACGAATTTCGCCTGCGCGTCCTGGCTGAACACCAGCGCGCCGAGATCGGTGAACTGCATCCGCATGGTATTCGGATCGAACGTCGCCCCGACCGGATCCTGCATGAAGCCATTGGCGACCAGGATCCACAGCGCCGACAGGTTCGAGCCCAGCGCGACGAGATAGGTGACAGCGAGATGCGCCGGCTTGCTCAAGCGATCCCAGCCGAAGAACATCAAGCCGACGAAGGTCGATTCCATGAAAAAGGCCATCAGCCCTTCGATCGCGAGCGGCGTGCCGAAAACGTCGCCGACAAAATGCGAATACATCGACCAGTTGGTGCCGAACTCGAACTCCATGGTGAGGCCGGTGGCGACGCCGATGGCGAAGTTGATGCCAAACAGCTTGCCCCAGAACTGCGTCATATCCTTATAGATCGGCTTTCCGGTGATGACATAGACCGTCTCCATCGCGGCGAGGATGAACGACAGGCCGAGGGTGAGGGGCACGAACAGGAAGTGATAAAGCGCGGTGAGGGCGAATTGCAGGCGGGAAAGCTCGACCACGGTGGGGTTGATCATCGGCGTGACCCTCGTGCGGCAGGCCGGCCATAACGGGGCGGCGGCGTATCGGTGAACGGCCCGTTATCGATACGGGAAAACCCGTGCTTGAGAATTGATTTGCATCAAAACAGAGGTCTTCATGGCGCGGCTCCGCCGCGAAGCCCGTTCGGAGCGCCGCTTAGAGCCGCGCCAGGGCGTCCTGAAGCGCGGCGAGACGCGGCACGATGCGGCCGTTCCGCCGCAGCGCGCCGTAGCCTCCCGCCTCCGCCACCCGTCCGGCCTCCAGCACGACGACGCGATCGCGGTCGCCGATACCGGCAAGGCGATGGGTCACCGTGAGCACGGTGCGGCCCGCAGCGATGCGGTTGAGATCGGCGCGGAAGGCGGCCTCGGTCGAGGGGTCGAGGCCTTCGGTGGGTTCGTCGAGAATGAGGAACGGGCTCGCGCGCAACGCGGCGCGGGCGAGCGCGACGCGGCGGGCCTCGCCGCCGGACAGGCGGGCGCCGGCTTCGCCGACCAGGGTATCGAGGCCGCCCGCCTGGGCGCGCACGAACGCCGCAAGCTGCGCGATTTCGAGCGCCCGCCAAAGGGCCGCTTCGTCCGCGTCGGGCGCGGCGATGAGAAGATTGTCGCGAATCGTGCCCGCGAAAAGCTGCGTCCGCTGCGACACCACGGTGAAGAGGCTGCGGATATCGTCGCCGCGAATGGCGCGAAGCTCGACGCCGCCAAGGGTCGCGGAACCCGCCTGATACTCGGCGAAGCGCAGCAGAAGATTGATCAGCGACGTCTTGCCGGCACCGCTTGCGCCCAAGATCGTGACCCGCTCGCCAGCGCGGACCGTCAGGTCGATGCCATCCAGCGCCCAGGGCCCCGGCTCCCGATAGCGCAGCTTGACCCCGGCGAGAACGAGATCGAGCCGCTCGGGGCGCTTCGGGCTTGCCGGCGGGTCGGCGACCGGGACTGGGCGATCGACGATGTCAAAAATCCGCCGCGCCGATTCGCGCAGACCGCTCAGCATCTGGAAGGCTTGCGGCAGCGGCGCCACCGCCTCGAAGGCGGCGAGCGCGCCCAAAGCCAAGAGCGGCATGTCAGGGCCAGCGAGACGACCGCCGAGCACCAGCCCGCCGCCGATCAGGAGCATCGCCGCCATGGTCAGATTGCCGATCAGCGAAATCGCGGCAGCGCCGAGGCCACCGAGACTCGCGAGCCGTCCCTGATCCGCGACCAGCGCCGCGCTCGCCGCGTCGAC